>CAZILN010000179.1:0-8712 GCA_964540005.1 uncultured Bacteroidaceae bacterium
TTTCTTTAGGAATGAAGAAATTAAGTGTTAAATCTTTTGCCCTGGCATCAGGGATCACCTGGGGAGTATTGGTTTTCGTGCTTACATGATGGCTGATCATGCTTGAAGGACCCGAACACGGGGATATGCTGCTAGAACGCATGTATATAGGTTACAGCATCACACCGGATGGAAGTTTTATGGGCCTTTTATTTTATTCCGGAAAGTCATAATATCAATCTGCTCACCCTTAATGGTATTAATGGATGTACTGAGTGTCCGCTGGCATACGTATTCCGAATGATTGCATTCAGTCCCGACCACTAGCTTGTTAAGTGCAGGCAGAGCCCTTTCGTCACCCAGCTTCCCGAGCGCCCAGATAGCATTATTTTTTTCAACCAGGGAATGATCATCTGATTCAAGGTAAGAAATCAATGCTTCAACAGTATCACCTTCATACAATTCTGTGGCCTCTGTGATGATCTCATCCAGGTCCGAACCTATCCACATGCGGATACCTGAATAAGCAAGAATCAGGGCGCCTGTAATAACAATGAGAAGGATCAGTACAATTTTCCTTATCATGATTTATAAGGTAGATGGGTTATTTTAAGAACGGATTTTCAGGTGCAGATAGTATTTGATACTTTTACCTCCAGATAATAATGCGTGTATGCAATATGTCCCGCATGCATTACTGGAGAAATGCCGGAGTGGTCGAACGGGGCAGTCTCGAAAACTGTTGTACGCTTTATGTGTACCGAGGGTTCGAATCCCTCTTTCTCCGCTGAAACAAACCAATCCCGGCTGCAGGCCGGGATTTTTATTTGAAGGAGGAAGCTAATGAAAGCTTGCTTTCAATTAGCTGACGACTGAAAAGAAAAATAATCCGTTAGGATTGGTTTGGTTCAGTTGGGTGCCTCTGAATGGGATCATGAGGCACGCAGCGCCGAATAATCCCTCTTTCTCCGCTTCTTATCATGCAATAGAACCCAATATCCTGTAATTAAGCCGACTTACAGGATATTTTTTTCTACTCCCCTGCAAAATAATCCAGTTTGAGACAGTTTTTAGGTGGTAAAAGAGGTGGACTAAAAATCGATGTCGAAAAGCCCGCCTATGTATCCAAACAAGGTTAAACTGGCACCTATTGCATATTGATTTATAACTCTCATTATCATAAATTTATGTTAAACCTTCCGATAAAAATCATGCGTTATGAAAACCAACAAACTCAATGTTTTGTTCTATATCAAGAGGACAAAACTTCTAAAAAACAGTGACAAGTCAGTGACAAAAGAATTTATTCTTAAAGATTTTAGGGGTAAAAACAAGGAATCAACCGGTATACTTGAACTATTTTCTGAACACAATGAAAGGTGCAAACAGCGTATTGGCAATGATATATCATCGGCTACTGCCACTCGCTATGAGACCACCAAGAAAAACCTTATTGATTTTATCTGAACATCCTGTGTCCGGATGCGAACACCCTGACTGCTTCATCCTGACGGAAAGACGGAGTTATTCATACCTCAGCGATTCGGATGGATTCTTCGAAGCTGCCTGTCTGGTTTTCAATTAAATTGCTTTTGAATTGATGAAAACATATTTTGTTCTTCTTGGCTAAGTTTCCTTTTCATACTTAGTTCGTTTAATAAAACGGCTGTAGTTTTGAGATCATTATTATAACCATCTTGGTCACCCAATTGATTTTTTATAATTGCCCTGGAATAATAATAGCTGTATTCTTTAGGATAGATGCGAATGACATTGTTCATATCATCCAATGCTTTTTGAAAATTCCCCGATTGCTCATAAGCACGACTTCTGTTGATAAGAAATTGAGTTCTTTCAGGGAAATTATCAATAATCGTTGTATATGAATCTATCGCTTTTTGCCATTGCTTCTGAGAGTAATAAATCTGCGTTTTGTTTTTCAGGACAGAATAGTTAAGTGGCCAGGTCTCCAAATAGTTTTCATACTCATATAGCGCACCCTGAATATCACCCGTTTCTTCCATGATTTCAGCGCGATAAAGGAATAACAGGGCATTTTGAGGATTTTTTTCGATAGCTTCTCCCAATAAAGTAATTGCCTGGTTTAAGTCGTTCTTGGCCATGTCGGGAAAGGAAGTAATCATGTAGTATGAACTTCTTGCACGATATGTAAGATAATTCTTGGGTTCAACCGATATTGCCCTGTCGAAATCTGCTTTTGCTGCCGGATAATCTTTTTTATTTAACATCAGATTTCCGCGGGCAACATATAAATCGGCTATTATAGGATATTTGACAATTAATTCATTCAATAATTCAAGGGCTAGTTCCGGTTGATTTGTTTTGTGGTATAAAAGAGCCAAAGATTGATTTAGACTAATATCATCGGGTTGTAATTCCAACATCTTTTTTTTATAAGTTATCGCCTTATCTGGTTGCCCCATCTTTTCATAGATTGCTGTAATCAACTGATATCCGCGATAATCATTCGCATTTGATTTTAAGATATACAGGCCATCCTGTAATGCTCCATCATAATTATCGTTCATCAATCGCAAATGACCACGACTAATATACAGTGATTTGTCTCGCGGATTCTGTTGAATTTGTCTCTCAATTATTGCTTCGGCAATCATCCTGTAGTGAAGGTCATCTTTTGACTTAGAATTCCTCAATAGGAAATTCAAGTATATCCTTTGTTGATATGCCTCATAAAAGGAACTATCTGCTTTAATCGCCTCTTCAAGTAATTTCAGGGCATTTGCAAACCTGTTATCATTCATTTCCAATCCTGCCAGCCTAGTGTAATACAAGGCATTCCTTGAAAAGGCATCAACCATTTCATGCAAAGCGGACGCTTTAGGAGGAATAAATTCAGGTATATTGACAGCTTTGGAGCTAAAGGCCAGATTCTCAAGGAAGACAGGAGGAGAATCGTTCCCATTTTCATCAATATGGGTAAGGTATAATTGGGTGTAAGGACCTTTCTTCTTTGAAGAAAAAACAAGCCATTTGCTGTTGGGGGACCACGAATGCCATGAATTCATATTACCGGTATTGCAGGTCATCAGCCGGGGCTCGCCTCCACTGGCCGGCATGATATACAATTTGCTGTCGCGCTGTAATAACATGAAATTATCAGCCTGGCAAAACACGATCCATTTACCATCAGGTGAATACCTGGCGAAGTAGTTACTCATATTGTTTTTAGAAGCCCCGGGAACAGGTATGGCTTGTCCTCCCCTGCCATTATTAAAGGGAACACGGTATAGGTCATATTTGAAATCCTGTTGTCCCGAGATAAATTCTTCCACATCGGCTATATTAAGCAACACACTTGTTGAATGCTCGATTTTTTCGGATCTATAACGGTTAGCCCGGGCAAACATTACTTCACTGTTATCAGGTGACCAGTTCGGGTTACCTTGAACATACGCCGGGTCGGATGCTCCCGGAAGCGCGTAATAATTCTTTGCATTCCTGTCATAAACAACAATTATCCCTTTAATTGGAAAAAACAGTTGCGAATATTCAAGGTTATCTACAGGTACAAAAACGGAACGATCCTTCACCATGGAAAGCACATACTTGCCGTTGGGTGAAACCTGAGATAATAATCCGAAAGTCAGTCCCCCTTCTTCTCTTTTGTAATCGCTCCAGGTGATTACCTTATCAAAAGTAAGTTGAACAGTATCTTTTGATGGGGCAATAATATATGATCCCTTGTCATTAGCATAATCAACATCCATAGCTACAAGCCCGGTATTTGAGAATGAGTGGCAATTTGCACAAACAGGGATGTTGTCTAAAACCTTATGTGGTTTGCTACCGTCGATACGGCCTGAATACCATTCTATCTCATCTACATGCGTCACTGCATATCCAAAAGGCAGTGGTACAGCACGATAAAAGATTGAAGCGCCTACTGAATCTTTTGAAAAGGAGTAAGTAACTTTTCCGGATGAATATTTTTTAGCAAGAATGCCTTTCTGTTCACCAATAATAGTAAAGGAAACCGGTTCTGTTGCTGAAGCAGTTTTAGTATTCAGCCAAACTGTTGAATCGGGCCTCCATTTTGATGATTCTGTAATTCCGCGATATAACTCTTTCCCGCTTTGTGTTGAAAGGCGGATATGCCATTTCACGGATTCCTTTATGGTGTCATTCCACGAAAATTGAGGAGATGGTAATTCAGGAGGGAAAATAGTACCTTCTTTAGGATAATCAATAGCTATCCCTGAAAGATGGAGCTGTTTATTATCAATAGATTGAAACTGCTCATCAATATTCATGTTTTTGCATGAGCATACATAAAAGACTAATAATGTAATGATCAACGAACCCTGAAAAAGGCGTTGATCCCGTAAGTGTATGCCTTTAGAGTATTTTGACATAATTATTGATTTATGGAATTGATGTTGTCCCAGACTCAATTGAAATTTAGAAAGGAAGAATCAGCATTTGATTAGCTGTTCTTCCGGGAGGTTCCATAAAATGTTAAATTTAAAATTATCCACTAAATAAATTAACATGGAACCTAAGAATAAAGATAGTCAAATAAACCGACGGAATTTATCCTGGTTGCAGGAGCAATCGGTAGGCATTAAGATCTCATTGCTACAGAACCATATACATTTTCAATTATTCTCTTTAAAACAGCAGCACTTTTCTCACAAACACTCTGTCCCCGGTCCTGATCCGGATAAAGTACAGTCCCTTGGGTTGGTTTTCGAGTGATAGCCTGATTAATTTTGATGATCGCTGTTGTGTTGCAGAAATAATGCTGCCTGACATTGAATAAACATATACATCAACAGGTATATTCAGCAGGGACAGCTTCTCGTTGAACTTGACGTACAAGGGTCCACTGGTTGGAACCGGGTATACCATCATATCTTCCTCACCCATACGATTACGTGCATATGTATCATGCGTAGTATCAGCAGTTGTGGTATCGACAGACGTTATGTCTACTGGCGCGATATAATTGGAATAACCGGGTGTAGCCACTACAAGGAATTCAAATATTGAATCCCCGTCAGGGTAACGTCCATATGAAGTATCCCGGGATTGCTCCCCGAACTTAACATGATCCACAACAAGCATGCCTTCAAGGGTATACTGAAGAAGTGCTACCTCTTCACTGCCGCCACTCAGTTGGAAGCCGGCATGCAACAATCCTTCATCAGGTCCAGGTCAAAACTGATATCTGAACTACTACCTGAGACCTGGTGTATCTCAACGGCAATAATATTTTCTCCTTTTCTGAACAATGCAGGATTCAGGTGATAGGTGTGGTAAACCGATTCATCATCACTCCCTACACCATCTACTGCCGGAGCATCATTTCCCACCTGCCACCGGTCCATATTATCGCGGATAACTTCTCTTCCGTTTAAAAATACCATGGCTCCGACATCCCGGAGAAGGTGCACAGCATATCGTTTGAACTGGCTGGTGTCCTCAATAAAAAACCTTTTCCTGAACCAGGTGGCAATGAACTTGTTTTCACTGTCACCGCCATATTCAACCGTCGTTACTTCGTCGCCATCACCATAGCCAAATTCTGCATTGCCTGATTCCCTGTGCATATCGTCATAATCAACTGACCTCCAGTTCGAATCGGGAGTATCCCATGAAACGATATACTTCCATTCATCACCCTTTATGATCAATGAGCTGTCAAATACAGCATGATGATTCAACTGCCAGTGAGACACCATATAACCTTCCTCAAGGATGCAATCCAGGCTAAGTTCCTCCCCCCTGATAAATTCACCTGAATAGGATGAGTCCTGAAGTACCGTATTACCTATTTTTAATACTCCCAATCCGGCCGGTTCAATATTTATTTCGAAACCTGAAAGTCCTGAAATTCCAAAGTAATCATTAATGTGTTTCAGGGCCATTTCATGCCTGGTATCGGTAAAATTCCTCATTACCTGCACATGTGCCTCCCATTCTTCCAGGGAACTGAATATAGGAGATACCCAGGTATTATCATGAAGGTATGTTTTCTGGCCACCCCAGCGTTCGGCATGGCGTGGAATTTCAGGCGCTAGTTCTGCCGCCAGTTCATCGATAAAACTGTGAAGCCGTTCCCGTGAAAAATAAGTACTGGAATAAATGGAAAATCGCTGGATAAATTCATGTTTAAACTCCTCATTTTCCAGCAGTCGTCTGAATAGATAGGTGGACCATGGTGGATTAGGCCAGGAACAGCCGCAATCCACTTCTGTGGCCTCATCCATGATATCCGAAAAATACTCTTTGAACATCTGGTCCAGATCGTATAATATCCACCAGTAACTTCAGGCATAATATTTGCGCGAAAGAACATAACGATAGGAATTATTTTAACCCAGATGAAACAATGAGATTAATCCCATTTCTGATAATCAGTTCAATTATTTTCTTTTCAAATCAACAGGTATCATCCTCTCAGTATACCGGGAACTGGCTGGAGGATTCTGATCCCATCCAACACAGAAAATTATATCTGCATACTGACAGGGAGTATTATTTTGAAGGCGACTCAGTCTGGTTTAAGGCTTACTACCTTAACGGGCAAAGCAATCAATTTGTATCAGGACTTTTCAGTTTGTATACTGAGCTGGTTGATAATACCGGACGGATCATCAACCGCCGGGTTTTTCCGATTGACAATGGTGTATCAATGGGTTATTTGAGTTTCCGGGACTCCCTGGAACCTGGCAACTATTTATTGCGTGCGTATACTGATTTTCTGAAGAATATAGGGGAGGATGCATTTTTCTATAAGGAGATGAAAATTACAAAAGTCAGAAGCTCCTTTGAAATGGCAGAAGATAATTCAGTAAAAAGCCAGCTGGAGATAGACCTGGCAATTTTACCCGAGGGAGGTCACCTGCTGTCAGGACAAATGAATACTTTAGGAATAAAGGCAATTGATGAAACCGGACGCGGCATTTTATTAAAGGGGGAAGTACTGGATAGCAGAGGAGAGCTTGTTGCATCATTTAATACCAGGTATAAGGGAATGGATAAGATATATTTTAGTCCACAGGAAGGAGAGACATATCATGTGAACCTGCCGGACTTCCCTGATTATAAATATGAGTTAAAGGATATTGTTAAAGAGGGTATTAAGATAGAGTTTACCGGAGAACTTGGGGATGAACTCTTATTCCTGGCCATCACAAATTCAGAATCTTTCCAGGGTGAGGTTTATTACTTTGCCATCATGCACATGGGGGAGGTGATATTTTACCAGGATTTTATTCAGAAGGAGAAAGTATTTCCGATAAAAGTTAATAGCGCTGCCCTGGGGCCCGGAATAAACCGGTTTGTGTTACTGGACAGACAATTAGAACCAATATCGGAAAGGCTCATTTTCTCTGATAATTTTGAAGTGAATGATGTCACAATCCTGCCAGACCAAACTGAATACGGAACACGCAGCAGGGTTCAACTAGAGATATTTGATGAAGAGGATATCAGTGGAGAATCCTGGTCCAGCCTGTCAATGGCAGTAGTCGATGAAAGTACACTGAGTGAAAACGGGCCTGCTGTAAATATACTGTCATGGTTATTAATTGACTCGGAGCTGAAGGGAAATATTGAATCACCTGCCGATTATTTTGAAGATGATGAAGATATGTCCTCTGAGAATAAATTGAACCTGCTGATGTTAACGCAGGGCTGGAGCAGGTACTTCTGGAACGCTATACCCGGAATAGATATCCCAACTGATTATTCAGAGGTCGAAGGAATATCGATAAAAGGAAGTGTTGAGCAGGTTATTGGCAGCAGACCGGTTGTTAACGGGATGGTCGAATTAAAAGTTTATAGCAGGGATTATTATATAAGTGATGAGCTTAGAACGGATGAAAACGGTAGGTTTTCTTTTGATAATATCTTTTTTACAGATACTGCAGCAGTTTTTATCCAGGCCCGAAACAGGAGAGACAAGTTGACAACTCAACCTTTTCTGGATCCGGTTTTTGAAGGAAGTCCGGGTATCTCAGCACAATTTCTGCCGGCAGGCAACATTGCTGCTGACTTTCCGGCTTTACTGAACCAGCAACAATATTTTAATGAGAAGGCTTGGAGGGATTACATCCTGGAATCAGGTTCAATTCTGCTTGAAGAAGTATCTGTATATGAAAAGAAAAGAGAACCTGATGATGGTCATTTCAGGATATATATGAAACCGCGTACTTCTTATGAGCCTACAGATCGCGATCTCTCATATCCGAATGTGCTTGAATATCTGCAAACCCGAACAAATATTGGTAGTGGTGGAGCAATTAGCTTTTCAGGAGGCGATGCTCATTTGTACCTGTTGAATGGGACCGAGGTGCAGGCAGAAGTAATAATGAGTATACCAATGAGCGATATAGATGTAGTTGATGTAATTAAGCATTATGATATAGGACAGATAGCTATGTATGGCACGAGGGGAGCAGGTGGGATTATATCTGTATTCACGAAAAGTGGAGGTATAGATTATAGTGACTACTATATACCAGGGACTCTATCAGAGAAAATTATCGGATATTCTTCATACCGGGAGTTTTATTCTCCTGAGTATACACCCGAAAATATTGATTCAGAAAAACCCGACCACCGGATAAGCCTGTACTGGAACCCGGATGTTATTACAGAGGATGGAAAGGCATTCCTGTCATTTTATACCTCAGACGACAGATCACGCTATAAGATCTTTGTGGAAGGAATTACCAGTAAAGGAGA
>CAZILN010000180.1:0-18669 GCA_964540005.1 uncultured Bacteroidaceae bacterium
AAAACATCTTCGATTTTCATGCCTTCTTTGCGGATCTGTGCCAGGAGTTCTTCGGTATACAGGCCGTTTTCACCCGTACCGTCCGAAGCCACCGAACCGGGTGCCGTGGCATAGGCGATGAGGGTCCCGGCGGGTGCATCGAGGAATGCAAGTCCGGTAGCCCCTGATCTCCAGCTCCGGGCAAAGGGATTGTTCCGGCAGGCGTCGAGTATAATAATGTTCATGCGGTTACGGGCAATCTCCATCTGGACCATTACGAAGCCTACATCAATAGCCTCGTATTCGACTTCCTCCTCGGCATATATTTCAGCCTCTGTAGGTATCAGGTAATTCTTACCGTTAACCTGTATGCCATGACCTGCATAATAAAACAAGCCCACTCCCCCGTGTTCTATTTTCTTTCCAAATTCCCTGATGACCCGTTTCATATCGGCAAAGGTCTTAAGATCAGTATATTCCAGTACGTCAAATCCTGTTTCCCTCAAGGCCCCGGCCATGGCATGGGCATCATTGGCCGGATTCAGCAGGGGGCCATTGGTATAGTCTGAATTCCCTATCACCAGGGCCACTTTCTGATTCGGGTTTGAGGTGGGATCTTCATCTTTTTCCTGGGCCGTGATCAGCAGGGACTGGAGAATGAAAAAAATACAAAGGTATAGGGCCTTTTCGCTGAAATGATTTCTTCTAATAGGTTTCATTTAGCATGCTTTAAATATTATAAACCTAATTGGAAACCAGTGGATATTTATCCGGATGCTCTATCATCTCAATAGTCAGATCAATATCCAGGGATTCCCAGTATAAATGATCGGAATGCAGCAGTTCAACCTTAGTGATCTCATCAATCCTGGCTTTGCTGAACCAGGGGAATTTACTAAAAGGCAAAAAATATTCCTTATTATGGATCAAAATCCAAAATCCATGTGTAGAAATGTTTGTGACTTCAGCTTCCGAAATGTTTGTCCCACGCACTTTTGATCTCATCTTTATGTTCCTTTATAATTTTCAGGATTTCAGAAATTTGAGAATTACTGAATCCAACACTACTTACTATAGAAATTTCCGGTTTCATCCAAAATTTTGCTTCTCCATCTCCTTGATGAACATGTACATGGATCCGATTCTCTTCTCTTGAGAAAAAGAAGAATCAGTAACCCTTAACTTTGAAAATAGTAGGACTCATTTCATAGTAAAATTACTAAAAAGTGATCACATACCTAATGATCTGCAGGTAATGGTCTTATCAACGGATTCCCATGAGTGTTACCAGATAATTATTACATTTGTTGCTTTCAGCTCAATAATCTCTTACAATCTCAATACATGGAAAAGGTACATGATTTCCTGGTCTGGCTCGACCGATATATTGGTGGCCACCCATGGTTTGTCTTCCTGCTTCTCGGCACGGGTATTTTCTTCACCATTTATTTGAAGTTTCCGCAGTTCAGGTATTTCAGGCATGCCATCAAGATTGTAAAGGGAAAGTTCGACAAAGCTGATGATGTGGGTGATGCTACTCATTTCCAGGCCCTGGCAACTGCACTGTCGGGCACTGTCGGAACAGGTAATATTGCTGGAGTGGCACTTGCCATCCACCTCGGGGGGCCGGCGGCCCTGTTCTGGATGCTGATCACTGCCAGCCTTGGTATGACAACCAAGTTTGTTGAGGTAACCATCTCTCACAAATACCGCGATGTGTTGCCGGACGGGACGATTTCAGGCGGACCCATGTACTATATGAAAAAGAGGCTGAACATTAAACGCAGTAACGGGAAGATTATAAAGGTAGGGGTCTGGCTGGGAGCATTTTTTGCTGTAGCCACCATTCTTTCTTCTTTTGGAACAGGAAACCTTCCACAGATCAACAGTATATCGAATTCAATTTTTGCGACTTTTGGTATAAAGCACATTGTTACCGGGAGTATACTGGCAGTTGCCCTTGCACTGGTCATTATCGGCGGGATCAAACGGATCGCTAAGGTAACATCACGGCTTGTCCCCATTATGGCTATAATATATTTTGTCGGGGCCGTACTGGTTATCGGTACCAACTACCAGAACATCATTCCTTCCATCATATCCATATTCAGTGATGCCTTTACCGGGACAGCCGCCCTGGGTGGTTTCCTGGGTGCCAGTTTTGCCTTCGCTTTTAACAGGGGGGTGAACAGGGGTTTATTTTCGAATGAAGCAGGACAGGGTTCTGCACCCATCGCACATGCTGCTGCCAGGGCCCATGAACCTGTATCCGAAGGACTGGTGGCCATCCTGGAACCATTTATCGATACCATCATAATCTGTACACTCACCGGTCTGGTGTTGTTGTCATCAGGTGTTTGGAACGAAAAGTTTGATAACCAGTTTCAGCAGGCTGATATGATCTTTCTGGAGGGGTCATATGATGACAGCAACGAGGCAGACAGGATTGAATTATCCGCCTACCTGGCTAAAAAGGGAACCATACCTCTATTTGAGGGCACACTGGCTGTTGAGCAGGGCAGGATCATGGATGATGTAACAGTCTTTAATGCCCGTTCGGTGGCAGAGGATGTACTGGTATACCAGGAAGAGGAGCTGTTTACGGGCTCGCTTACCATCTCGGAAGGGAACATGGAGGATGAATCGGGTGATATCACGATAAACGGGAGATCCCTTCTTCACAGTGCCCCCCTGACGGCTGAAGCATTCAAAAAGAGCATACTGGGTAACTTTGGACAGTATATTGTATCCATTGGCCTGTTGCTGTTTGCCTTTTCCACGGCCATCTCCTGGTCCTATTACGGTGGACGTGCGGTAACCTACCTGTTCGGACAGAAATGGGTGATCATCTACCGTCTGGTCTATGTCGTAGGATTTTTCTTTGCAGCATTCACCGATACCACTATAGTTTGGGCGCTTTCATATATAACCATTGCAATGATGACGGTCCCTAACCTCATAGGCATCCTCATACTGAGTCCTGAAATTAAAAGGACAATTAAAGACTATTGGAAGGATTTTCGCCAGGACTGGCCGGACGTGAAGCTGCCTGAATAAGCTGTGGGACTGATCTGCCCGAATAAGCTGTGGGACTGATCTGCTCGAATAAGTCAGTCATTTAAGCTTGCATGCTTCATTTTTCCGTTTGCCTCTGACAAGTTGTAGGTTCCTGGATCAGGTTCTGGGAATACCTGTTATCTGCATGTTGGAAAGTGTACTATATTTAGTACATTTTGCCCCGTTTTGTACGTTTTATAGTACTTAAAAATCTAAATTGAATTTTTTGAACCGGAGTTCATCCGGTATTTGAACAAAAGCGATTCAATTATGGCCAAATTGGTTTAACTCCGCGGCAATAATATTCCGTATACCTCTGCTCTTTTGTGGAAATTCTCCACTTTTTCCTGTTTTTTGAGCTAATGGAACGTACCCCTCCCATACACTCTCGTGTTGGTTCTCATATTTTCCTTCTTTCTCTGTTTTTATACCGCTTCGATGAGCCTGTCAAGCTCTTCCCAAGCGTCCCTGTAAAAATGATTTTCATACATTTTCAATTCAATCTGATGCCCTCTCCTGGTAATTTTTGCAGGCACCGAAATAAACCAATCGATAAAGCTCCGGTGTTCCTGTTTCTTAAACTTGTCTTTCTTCTGGCGCATCATCACTGATATGTTGTATGCAAATACACTCAATTGCCAGAGTATGTCATTTGCCCAGAAATCATCGGTTATAGTACCTCCTGCCATCGTGTGGCCTTTGACCTGTTCAATCCATGTTTCGCTGGTAGAACGCTGCTTATATAACTCGTGCAACTCCATGGCATCCATGTCATAACTGTTGGCATAGCATACGTATTGATAAACCGGAACTATTTTATTCTCCCCCAGATATGAGATTTCAACATATTCCTTAACCGACCTCATTGCTTTCAGCGTCCTGGGATGTTGCCAAGATTTTGCCCTGTAGCTGAACTCACATATGGCAACATCTTTGGCATCTTTAACATCTGTCAAATCCTGGTCTTTCAGTAAATCTTCCAGGTTTTTAGTTTCACTTTCACCAGATAGTCCCAAAAAAAGGATTCCAGTAAGTCGAATAGCTCCCCTGAGAAGAACCCGCTGTCTGCCCTGAAGAACACTTTTCTGACATTCCGCGGCAGACTGGATTGCACTTCCTTTAAAAATTCAACAACACCATTGGACGTATAAACTGACCCTGATCTGAACCATGTGTGGTAAAGCAGTTTCATCTCGCTTACAAAAACCAGCAGCGGGTGATAGCTTTTAGCTCCTTTCTTTGTCGTATTAAATCGCTTCTCGGCCCCTTTCTGATTGCCACAAACAGATTTAACGGTGGAATCGGTATCCAGTGTAATGCTTTTCAGTCCGCTTTCACGCACCCATCGGGCGTTTTTTGACAGCAATAACATTTGCAGCTTGCGTGCACCGCTTTGCCCCAGATTCTTCAAAGTTGCAGATATGGCGTTCTTGTTTATTGCCTTATCCAATCTTAGGAATGCCTTCACCAAACCATCCCCACTAAAGTTCGCGATCTTGCAAATCCGGTTTATTCCGCTGAGTGAGGCCAGTGTGACAGCTATCAATACCTGGTTAACACCAAACTTTGTTGCATTGTGCCACACGGTGGGAAACGATGAGCTTATTGATTTTACCAGGTACTGGCGGTTCATATTTAGCTACAGTATTGAGACCGGAATATTTTGTGATGTTACTGCCTGTGAAGGTGGTCTTAATAACTTTTGACTGGTTTTTTAACTTTTTCTTTGTATTTTTCATTTATAAAGTGATGTTTTTTGCCAATATATTTTTGTTTTACTTTTTTAAGTAGTACATTTTTCAGATAGCTAAAAATATATATATAGATCCTGTCCCGGGCTAACCGGAAAGCTCCAGCACACATATGTTCTCAACATGGTAGGTATGAGGAAACATATCCAAAGGCTGGATCATAGAAACTCTGTATGTTGAAGAGAGAAGCTCTATATCTCTTGCCTGGGTGGCGGGGTTACAGCTTACATACACTATTTTTGCCGGTGCGGCATCTAAAATGGCCTGGACTACCTTCTTATGCATCCCGGCCCTGGGCGGATCAGTGACCAGCACATCCGGCGATCCGTGTTCCTGAATAAAAGCCTCATCCATTACGTCTTTTATATCCCCTGCAACAAAATGAATGTTTTGAATGCCGTTGAGTCTCGCATTCTGCCTGGCATCAGCCACAGCTTCTTCGATATTCTCGATGCCGACGACCTTGCCGGCCGATCCGGCCAGGTAGTTGGCAATGGTGCCGGTACCCGTATAAAGGTCATAGACAATTTCCTTACCGGATAGTCCGGCATATTCTTTCACAAACCTGTACAGCTTAAGAGCCTGGTCAGTGTTTGTCTGAAAAAAGGATTTGGGTCCTATCCTGAATTTCAGCGTATCCAGCATCTCGATGAGGTGGTCCCGTCCTTCAAACAGTTCTATATCAAGGTCGTATATTGAATCGTTTGCCTTTGGATTGATCACGTACATCAGGGAGGTGATATCCGGAAAAGCAGTATTAATATGTTCCAGTAAGGCTGTCCGGACCCCTTCATCATCCTCGTGAAAACATACAACAACCATTACTTCTCCGGTTGAGGTGGTCCTGACGATAAGGTTACGCAGGAGTCCTGTATGTGCCTTCGGATCGAAAAAGCTCAGCCCGTTTTTCAGGGCATATTCCCTTACCGAAAGCCTGATGCTGTTTGACGGTTCGGGCTGCAGGTAACAGTTGTTGATATCCACGATCCTGTCATACATGCCAGGGACATGGAAACCCAGGGCATTTCTGTTCAGAACGGCATCCCTGTTTTTAATTTCAGATGCATCCAGCCACCGGCTGTTGGAAAAGGTGAATTCAAGTTTGTTACGATAATACCTGGTGTCATAGGCAGGAATGATAGGATTTACAGAAGGTTCCTGGATCTTCCCTATGCGTTTCAGGGCATCATAGACTTCCTGCTGTTTGTATGTAAGCTGGGATGAATACTGCAGGTCCTGCCACTTGCACCCGCCGCAAACAGTAAAATGTTCACAGAAAGGTTCGGTACGCAGGCTGGAATACTTATGAAAATTTATTGCCTGTCCTTCCTGGTATGAGCGGCTTTTTTTGTGTATCCTCAGATCGACAACATCACCTGGAATAGCATTGGTAACAAAAGTAACCAGATCATCTATCCTGGCAATAGCTTTACCCTGTGATCCTATATCGGTTATTTCAACCTTATTAATTACCGGTTTGTTTTTTCTTCCCACTATTTTTCAATTATGAATGCAAGAACTGGCCGCTTTTTCATGGTAGAAAGGATTGATCAGTTAATTTTGCATGTTCGCGACAAAGATAATCAGGAATGCTCTCACTTGATAACATATATATGAATTTCGGTGGACAGGTCATATTTGACGGGGTCAGCCTGATGGTCAATTCCGGGGAGCATGTAGGATTGGTAGGGCGTAACGGTGCAGGTAAGACCACCCTGCTGAAGATCATTTCGGGAATGCAAAGACCTTCTTCAGGCAGCGTGGTTATACAGAAGGATGTAAAGACAGGCTATCTTCCTCAGCAGATGAAGCATGTTGATGGCAAAACCGTTGTTGAGGAACTCAGCGATGCCTGCTCGGAGGTGAGGGAGGTAGCTGCAAAGATTGACAGGCTGCAGAACCTGCTTGAACAGGAACATGATTATCATTCCGCCTCATATGAGTCCTTATTACAGCAGTATACAGAACTGAACGAAAGATTTCAGCTTCTTGGCGGACAGACCATTAAAGTAGATATTGAGCAGATGCTGACCGGACTTGGATTCCGGAAGGAAGAGTTTGAGAAGCCTACCAGGGAATTCAGCGGAGGGTGGCGCATGCGTATCGAGCTGGCCAAACTGCTGATCGGAAGGCCTGATATACTGTTGCTGGATGAGCCAACCAATCACCTGGATATCGAATCAATCCAGTGGCTGGAGAACTTCCTGAAAGCTTACAGAGGATCGGTGATACTCATCTCTCATGACCGGGCATTGCTTGATTCAGTGAGCACACGGACAGTAGAGGTATCGCTGGGAATGCTGTATGATTATAAGGTCCCTTACTCCAAATTCAGGGAATTGCGGAAAGAACGAAGGGAACACCAGCTGGCTGTTTACAGGAACCAGCAGAAAAAAATAGCCGACACTGAAAAATTCATCGAGCGGTTCCGTTATAAGGCGACTAAGGCGGTACAGGTACAGTCCCGGATCAAACAGCTAGATAAAATGGACAGGATTGAGATCGAACTGGAGGATCATACAAGCTTTAATATTAAGTTTTCCCCTTCGCCGCGCTCAGGGACCATTGTGGTGGAGGCGAAATCCCTGTCAAAGAGTTATGGGGATAATCAGGTTCTGAAAGATATAGACCTGGTTATTGAACGGGGAGAAAAAGTCGCCTTTGTCGGCCGGAACGGTGAGGGTAAAACCACCCTATCACGCATACTGATGGGAGAACTCGACAGCACCGGCCATCTGAAGATGGGACATAACCTGAGCATTGGGTATTTTGCCCAGAACCAGGATGAAATAATGGATGAAAAGCTTACTGTTTTTGATACCATAGACAGGGTGGCAGTGGGGGATATCAGGACCCAGATCCGGAGTATACTTGGAGCTTTCCTGTTTCATGGCGATGATGTATATAAAAAGGTTAAAGTACTTTCGGGAGGGGAGCGCAGCAGGCTGGCCCTGGCACAGTTACTACTTGAACCTCATAACCTCCTGATTCTTGATGAGCCAACCAACCATCTCGATATGAGGTCGAAGGATATTCTGAAAGCAGCCCTTCAGCAATATGATGGTACGATGATTGTGGTGTCTCATGACAGGGAGTTTCTTGACGGGCTGGTTGATAAGATCATTGAATTCACAGGGGGGAAGCTGAAGGAGACAATCGGGGGCATCTATGATTTTCTGCAAAAAAAGAAAATAGCATCCCTGCAGGAACTGGAGAGGAAGGATCATAAGAAAAAATCAAAAATTCCCGCTGCAGATGAGTCTGCACTGGAAGCCAGGCAGGAGGGGGCAGAACAACGCAATAAGCTTTCATATGAAAAAAGAAAGGAACTGGAGCGCCGTATCCGAAAGGCCGAGAACCAAATAAAAAAAACAGAATCGAAAATAGAAACCCTGGAACAGGCGTTAAGTAAATTGGATGAACAGTTGAGCAGTCCGTCAAAGATTACTGAACGGAATGTGTTTACCGAATATGAGAAAACCAAACGGGAACTAACCCTGGAAATGATACAGTGGGAGAAACTTCATCACGAAGTGGAACGCCTGAAAAACAGGAGATGATCTATAAAAATAAGTACTTTTAAAGTATGAAACCACGGGTAGCAGGCAAGACGATGATAGCAGGCAAGGCAACGATACCAGGCAAGACGATCAGAACGGGACTGGTTTTAATCCTGGCATGCGCCGGGCTTATTTCCCTGGTGACCTGTACTTCTAAGAAGTCCGTTCAGAAGAATAAGAAACCGGTAAGCAATAATCTGGCATTTCTCTACAATCCCTCCAGTTCTCCACTTCATCCTGAATTTACAGTCTATCATGAAGGGGTTGATTATTCCAAACTATACCTGAAGGTCTTTCCTGTCGAATTATTATTCAACCAGGCAAACAAGGAAGGGACATACCAGGCTAATCTCCAGGTTCGCTATGAATTGAGAGAAATTATTAACAAAAAGGAAAGCGATATGATTGATGACAGTTCCACTATTGTCTTCAATCTGAAAATGGAAGAAATCAAGAATGCCTTTATAGCTTCTATTGATTTCAAATCTGAAATGCCGAAGAAATACCTGTTAAAGGTATATACTACTGATCTCCTGAGAAATAAGGGGACTGTTAATTATATTGTCATCGACAGGTCCTCTTTCAATACCGCACAGAATTTCAAAGTCATTTCTGCAGGCACAGGGATACCCTCTTTTGACAGAATTTTCAAATCTTATGAGATCTTCAGGACACTTTATAATGCAGGGAATGTGGAACAGTTAATAATTAAGTACTATAAGAACGATTTTCCCCTTCCAAGGCCACCGGTCACCAATTTGTTATCGCCCATGCCTGATTATACCCCCGACAGTATTTATTCCTACCATGTAAGCGATACAACTAATTATATACTGCCGAAGGAAGGAATGTATCATATCCAGGTTAATCCAAACCAACCCGAAGGCCTGTCTGTCTATAATTTTGGTGAAAACTTTCCCAGGGTCAGTACAGTGGAAGAGATGATTGCCCCACTGGCTTACCTTACTTCAGCTGTTGAATTCAATGAACTGGCATCGCAGACAAATAAGAAACTGGCAGTGGATAATTTCTGGCTTAAGGCGGCCGGCAATGCTGACAGGGCCCGTGAACTGATAAGGATCTATTATAACCGGGTCTTTTTTGCCAACTATTATTTCTCATCCTATAAGGAGGGCTGGAAAACCGACAGGGGGATGATGTTCATAATTTACGGACCCCCTAACAACATGAGGAAGGATGCATTATCCGAAACTTGGACATACTACAGGAAAAGGAGCAGGGAACCCTTGATATTCACCTTTAACAAAGTGGACAATCCGTATACGGATAATGACTATCTTTTACAGAGGAATTTTGTCAATTCATTATGGACACAGGCAGTACGTGAATGGAGGAGCGGCAAGGTCTTTTATGCGGATAACTGATAAGTAATCATTGGGAACATCAGAAGAGTATATTTATGGCATTCATGCCGTGCAGGAAGCCATCCAGTCAGGACGGGAGATAGAGAAAGTCCTGATAGGCAAATATGCCCGCAATGAAAATATCCGGGAACTGGTAAGCCTGATACGGCAACACCAGGTACCCCACCAGTTCGTCCCGCAGGAAAAACTCCAATCCTATACCAGGAAAAACCACCAGGGAGTGGTGGCAGTTTTGTCACCGGTTATTTATCAGAATGTAGAGCATCTGATCCCCCAGCTTTTCGAACAGGGGGAAGTCCCTTTCCTGATGATCCTCGACGGTATTACCGATGTCAGGAACCTGGGAGCCATTGCCCGTTCAGCCGAGTGCGCAGGAGTTCATGCCCTGGTTCTCCCGGTGAAAGGAAGTGCACAGGTAACTGCTGATGCTATAAAAACAAGCTCAGGTGCATTGAATAATCTGCCCGTTTGCAGGACGATGAACCTTGGAATCTCGCTCAGGTACCTGAAAAACAGCGGACTTTCAATAATGGGAGCCTTCGAGAAAGCTGAAAGGTATTATTTTGAGGCTGACTATACCAATCCACTGGCTCTTGTTCTTGGATCTGAGGACAAGGGGATTTCTGCGGAAGTAATGAAAACCTGTGATGAACTGTTAAGGATACCGGTATACGGAAATATATCCTCCCTGAATGTATCTGTCGCGGGAAGCTTGCTGATGTACGAGGTTGTGAGACAGAGAAAATTTCTTTAATCGGCAAGACTCAGCTTTTATTCATTGACCGGAATCGGGATGGAACGGTTAAAACCTTCCTCAAGGGATATGAATGTTTCTGTCCGTGCAATACCCGGAATTGACTGGAGCTTATCAGTCAGAATGGCCTTTAGATGTTCGTTATCCCTGGTATACAGCTTAATAAAGACAGAATAATTGCCTGTTGTATAGTGACACTGAGTGATTTCAGGGATCTTTTCAAGTTTATTCAGCACATCTTTGTATAAGGAGGCTTTATCAAGGAATATGCCAATATAGGCACAGGTTCTGAATCCTACCTTCTTAGGTTCTATCATGAATTTGGAGCCTGTTATCACTCCTAACCTGGTAAGTTTCTTGATTCGCTGATGAATGGCTGCACCTGAGACATTGCATTCCCGGGCTACTTCCAGGTAGGCTATCCGGGCATTTTTTGTGATCATTGAAATTATCTTCCTGTCAAGATTGTCGATATGCAAGGATTCTTCCATCCTATGTTGGTTTTAAATTGTAAAAAAAAGGCCCAAAAATATTATAAATTATAACTTGTGGTAAAGATATATATAAAAAACACTTTAATTATTTGTTATTAAGTAACGGTTTGATATTTTTGTTATGGTTTTAGTTAGTAAGTAAGTTGGGGTTTGGAAATACCTCTTGCATCAACAATTTTACCTGATCTTGGCCGATCTAAGATTTCCAGCCCCTTCTTTTTTATGCCCTGCCGGCTTCATTCCTGCCGGCTTCATTCATTCCAGCCTAAGCCCTGTTATATTCTATGCCCTGCCAGGTTTTATGCCCTTCCAGTTTAAGCCCTGCCATCTGTCAGCATCCTTATGCCTCTTTCAACATAATCCAGGTAATCTTCATTCATCCTGAATTTCCCCGGTTGAATAAGGGGTTTATTCTTTCCATGAAAATCACTACCACATGTTAGTATGGCTTTCCTCTGTTCACCTGTTTCACAAAAGTATTTGATTTGATCCTGTTCGTGATAATTATTAAAAACTTCCAGTCCGGCTGCACCTCCGTCGAGGAGTTCGGTAATCATTGTTTCCTGTCCCCGCAAATTTGCTCCCGGATGGGCAACTATAGCCGTACCTCCGTTACTGACAACCAGTTCAATTGCTTCCTCAAAACTAATGTGTTCTATTTTGTCATAAGCCGGTTTTCCCTGTGCAAAATAATCAAGATAAAAGTTAATGTAGGGCATATCACTTCGATTACCGCCTGGCATATAGGGTCGTAACAGCCTGTTATTGTGATATTTAACATTGTTCAACAGCACTTCTGCCATTAGTTCAGCCGACGGGAGCTGGTTTCCCGCCTTTTCCATAACTTCATCCTGATCGACATGTATACCGGCCTTCTCAAGATTCCCTATCATCCTGGGAACGGAGTCCATTATTTTCTTTTCGACGGTTTCCTGCAGTTCAGCAAAGTCATTACTGAGATGATTAATGTTATATCCCAGCAGATGTAGATCGATACCCTTATAAATACAGTCTATTTCAATTCCGGGGAGAACCTTCAGCTTTTTAGCCGAACCATATTCAATGGCTTCCTCAACCCCTGTCACGGAATTGTGATCCGTTATTGAAATTACCTCCAGACCGCTTAGCAGACATTTATCTATGATATCCGGCACACTAAATTCACCGTCATTACTATGAACTGAATGGATGTGCAGGTCGGCATTTAACATATGGTTGAGGTTGAGAAGATTAATTTATCAGAAATTTGAATTACGCGAGCTCATTGAGAGTCAATTAATCAGGAATTCAACTTGCTGAAATCCGAACCTGTTGGATTCTGGAAAACCTGGAGATCAAATTCAGGAATGACAGCAAGGATATGGTCAAAAATATCTGCCTGTATGGCCTCATATCTTGCCCAGGCCTGATCGTTACTAAAGACGTATATTTCAAGCGGGATCCCTTTTTCAGTCGGTTGCAGATGCCTGACCAGGAATGTCATATCCTGGCGAATTTTTGGGTGGTGCTTCAGGTACTCCTCAATGTATTTGCGAAATGTCCCGAAATTGGTCATTCTCCTGCCATTAACAAGAACAGAATCATCAATGTGGTTATCCTTGTTATATTGCACTATTTCGGCAAGCTTATCATCAATGTACTGGTTGAGGTATTGTATTTTCCTGAATTTACTGATCAATTCATCATCACAGAACCTGACAGAGTTCATATCGATATTAATAAATCTCTTGATCCTCCTGCCCCCTGATTCCTCCATACCTCTCCAGTTCGTAAATGATTCAGAGACCAGGGCATAGGTAGGGATGGTACTGATTGTCTTGTCCCAGTTCTGGATTTTCACGGTATTCAGGGAGATCTCCTGGACGGTCCCGTCGGCTCCGAATTTTGGCATTTCCACCCAGTCCCCGGGTGAAACCATCCTGTTGGCCGAGAGTTGTATGCTTGCTACAAATCCCAGGATAGTGTCCTTGAAAACCAGTAAGAGCACGGCAGCCAGGGCACCCAGTCCGGTCAGCAGTTTATCCGGAGTCTCTCCCAGGATGGCCGACAAGATCAGTATGATCGTAACAAAATAGGCCAGGATCTTAACAACCTGCACATATCCCTTGATAGGCCTGTCCTTTGAGATAGGAAGCGTATGGTAAATTTCATGTAAGGCATTGATAAAACTGTCGATGACCAGTAATACCACAATAATGATATATATCTGCGTGGCTAGCATGGTAAATTTTTCCAGGACAGGATAATCAGTGAACATGAATCCGGCTGTCAGCCAGATAATCAGCGCAGGGACAACATGAGACAGGCGGTTGAACACTTTCCTTTTCACCAGGATATCATCACGTTTAGATTTAGACCTTGTGATGATCCTTCTAATGATTCTCACTATTATCCGTTTAGATATAATATCGGCAAGGATAGCCAGTATGATTATTATTAATGCAACTGTAATGGTGCGGCTGGCAATTAGCAGTTGTTCATTCATTCCCAGGCTTTCAAAAAACTGTTCAAGTCGGGATATAAGATTTTCAAATGCGTTCATTATATATACTCTTGTAAAATTTGAAATTAAGCTATATCTTCAAAGTCTTCCAGAACCATAAAGTTATGAAATCTGAAGTACAAGGCTATCAAAATCGCTGCAAATTGCTGCTGTCATTTATCAGCGTACTGTTCCTGAATGCATCGGTATCTGCGCAGATTGATTTTAATGAATATTTTCAGGAACAGGGCATGAGGGTTGATCTGATCATCACCGGTGATCATTATAATTCTGAGATTGTTTTCCAGGAGCTTTGCCTGGAACAAAACTGGGGAGGAAACAGGAGAAACCTCATTGATCCCTTCGGGTATGGTGATCATATGTTCAAGGTAAAGGATGCGGCATCAGGAAAGCTGATCTATTCAAAGGGATTTTCTACATTGTTTGCTGAATGGCAGACAACTGAAGAATCAAAAAAGATCAGGCGCAGTTTTTACCAGGTGATCAATTTCCCTTATCCCCAAGAGGATATTTTACTCGAAGTCTTTGAACGGGATACCGGGAACAGGTTTGAGAAGATCTATGAACTGGCAATAGATCCCCGGAGTCAGTATATTAACCGTGATCCGCTTCCAACGATCGACATCACAGATATCCTGATCAATGGGAATCCGACAGATATGGTTGACATAGCTTTTATTGCAGAAGGTTACAGGGATGATGAAAGGGATAAGTTTATCGGCGATGCAAAGCGGTTTTCAGATTATTTGCTATCAAGGGAACCTTTTTGCGATTATAAGAAATCCTTTAATATAAGAGCCGTTCATGCCCTTTCTGTTGAATCGGGAACAGATATACCAGAACAGGATATCTGGAAAAACACGGCCTGCAATTCCAACTTTTACACCTTTGGCCTAGACCGGTACCTGACCACCTTTGATTTCAAATCAGTTTGTGATTTTGCAGGACAGGTACCCTATGATCATATTTTTGTAATTGTAAATCATGAGAAATACGGTGGTGGCGGGGTGTACAACCACTATAGCATGGGAACAAGCGATCACCTGTACTCTTTAAAGGTGTTTATCCATGAATTCGGACACGGATTTGGAGGATTAGGCGATGAATACTATACTTCAGAAGTAGCGTATTCAGAATTTTACAAATTGCATCTTGAGCCATGGGAACCAAACCTTACGACACTTGTTGATTTTGATTCGAAATGGAAAGATATGTTGAATGATACAGTGCCGGTTCCTACACCTGACCAGGAGGCCTACCAGGATATAACCGGAGTATTTGAAGGAGGGGGATATGTAGCCAAGGGTGTTTATCGTCCGGCTATAGGCTGTACTATGAAAAACACTTCAACCGCCGATGAGTTTTGTGAGGTGTGCCAGAGAGCACTCGTCAGGATGATAAAATACTACACTGAGTAAAAACAGACTCTAGCCAATGAATTTTACTCTAGCCCATGCGTTTTGATACCGGGTAATAGACCAGTAATCCCAGGCCCGCGAACAGAAAGATCATGGAAAAATAGGCCACAGGACCTACCATCCCTGCAGATTCGACGAAGTAACCCGCTACCAGTCCAATTGCAATACCAATAAAAAATAATCCGAATTTTAGTAGCAAATGAGTTTGGCTCTTTTTTCCGTCATTAGGTATAAATATAGAAGCATCTGCTCCTTTTTCAATCAGTGCTAATCGCTCTTTATTCCTGGCCCTGATGTAAATGTAGTATAAGCCGAAAACCAGGCAGAAAAATAATATTGGTACAAAGACTTCTCCTCCATGCATAATTTTATAGTTTTAAGTTAAATTATTAGTTTCAGTAAATAAGACGCAATAGTTTTGTAGTGGTTACATACCTGAAGATTTTTTTCCTGTAACCCGATTGCATGTTTTGCGTCATACAGGCAGATGGTTCCTAAAGATGATCACTGGTATATTGAGCGGGTCCTTGCCGGTGACCTGGATTATTACTCATATCTGATAGACAGATATAAGGATATGGTGTACACTCTTGTCTTCAGACTGGTTAAAAATCATGAAGATGCTGAGGAGATTGCCCAGGATGTTTTTCTGAAGGCATATCAGTCACTGGATTCTTATAAAAGCAAGTCGAAATTTTCTACATGGCTTTATAGCATTGCCTATAATGCATCGATTTCAAAACTACGTAAATTCAAACCTCAGCAGTACAGTATGGATGAAGTTGAATACAAGGAACATCAGTTTACTGAAACCATGAACGGGTTTGAAGTTCTGGCCCTGGAGGAAAAGAAATCCATCCTTAACCAGGTTCTGGAAGGAATGGATGAGGAGGCAGGATGCTTGATCACACTGTATTATTATGAAGATAAAAAACCCGGGGAGATTGCTGCGATTACAGGATTATCACGGAATCATTTAAAGGTTAAACTTTTCAGGGCACGTCAGAAATTATTATTTTTATTACAGCAGCACCTTCAGGAGGAAATAATTGCAATGACATGAAAAAGAATAAAAAACATATGAAAAGGATTATTGAGCATATGGAATTATTAAATGCACCAGAAGGATTTACCAATAGGGTGATGAACAGAGTACTGGTTCATCCAAGGCATTCAAGGATCAGCTATCAGCCCTTGATTAAACCCTATGTCTGGGGTATAATTGTCCTGGTTATGGCTGCCCTGGTTTATATAGGTTCACTTGCACCGGAGCCGGCCATGGATTCAGAGGGCCTTTTTGGATTTGTTATTAATCTTCAGCCCTTGTATGATTGGATTGGCAATATTATGACTTCTTTGAGGGTCTTTAATGATCTGTCAGTTCTGATATATCTGTTTATAGCTGCAATACTGTCATTATTTTTAGTAGATGAGCTTATTCTAAAGAGAATTTACCGCCGGGATTAATCCATCCGGAGCATCAGATGTAAGATATTCTAAGCAGCAGATGTAACATTTTCTACCCCTGGCGGACCCTTCCGTCGATATTAATAGTATTCCTTGATAATCACACTGATAGGTGATGAAGTCCTGCCAACAAGGGGTTCTCAGCCAGACCTTAATTATGACTCAATTTATTTTTTTATAGATTTATGTAGTTTTATCACTACTGAACCTACTAACTATCGTGAACGAATTCTCAGTTGAGGAAATCATTGCAGGCATTCGTACCAGGGATAATAATGTTTTACAATATATCTACAAGAAGTACTATCCTTCCATACATAATTTCATTCTGGCAAATAGTGGTTCATCAGAAGACGCTAAGGATATTTTCCAGGAATCCATTATCATCATATTCAAAAAGATAAAGGATGAGCAGCATTTCCTTCTGAACAGTAGCTTTAAAACCTTTCTGTATTCAATTTCCCGGCATCTCTGGCTGAAGCAACTGAGGAACCAGAAGTATGAAGAGAGGAATATAAGGGATCAGCAGAATTTCATTGAGCTGAGAGAAGAACCCTTTAAAATTGAGAATGAAGATCTCAGGATGACCCTTTATCAAAAACACTTCAAAAATCTTCCGGAAGATTGTCAAAAGATACTGAAACTTACAGTTGAGAATATTACACAAAAGGAAATTGCTGATAGCCTGGGATTTAAGAGCGATAATTATGTGAAAAAGAGGAAGCATTACTGCAAGGAGAACCTGATAAAAATGATCAAGCAGGATCCTTTATTCAATGAAATTAAGGATGATGATTAGGGCTGGGTTGTGGTTGTTTCTTGCAGCTCAGAATGATAAGCTTTGCTGACTTTGAGGAATTAGTGTCTATTTGGTATAAAGCTCATCTTGACGAAAAAGCACATCCGGTGTTTGCTTTGCTTTTTTTCTCCTTCTATAAAATATGTAGGTGCAACTCAGTAATATCAGGCTGGCAATTACTGCAGCGGGAATTATGTATTTCTTTCGCATAGTCTGGTAAATAGGGCTGGTATCTCCGATTGCTACATAAGATGACCAGAAATACGGATTAGCCTTCAGCTGGTCAGCCTTTACGATAAAATCAAGTTTTGCTTTGCGTAATGCTTCTGACTTGGACATCCCTCTTTTGAGATATTTATAGAAACTTTGCATAAGCAGTGCGCCGGATTTATCAGAGACTTCCCAAAGTGTCATTATAATACTCGGACACCCGGCATACATGAATCCACGGGCCAAACTCATAACCCCTTCACCTTTCTGCAGCTTTCCAGTTCCTGTTTTACATGAGCTCAATACAGCCAGGCGGGCATTATATTTCATATTATAGATCTCATATGTATTCAGAAAACCATCCTCAATGGAGTCGACATTTTGCGCAAAGGCAAGTTTGGAATACATTGGATTTTCATTATCAACAATGGTATGCATGGCCAGATGGAGAATGTCATACTGTTCAGCATATGCTTTAAAATTGCTTTCTGTGGCAAGATCATCGAGGTAGAGGTCTCCATCAATTAATCGAATAATGAAGTTAACCTCATCTTTTACTCCGGGTAAGGGCACAAGGTTATCTCTGTATTCTTCAAGGTAGGAGGGTTCTGGATCATTTTGTGCAAGGTTATAGGAATAATCCGGGGCAAAGGCAAGCAGATTTTTAGAGGGATTTCTTTCCCTGCGATGACCCTCAAAATGTAATGTTGCGGAGTATGAGTAGCCAATGGTATAATCCCTGATCAGATAGGGCAGATTCCTGTAATCAACATTATCAGGATTAACCTTATAGCTTAATAATGCCTCGAAAGGCACATACGAGAGAATTCCATCCGGTATTATGATCAATGATTTCCCTTCGATAAACTCCTTACAAGGAGCAATCAGATTTTCGTACATGCTGTAAGCTGCCTCAGTATATTCCTTATATGACTGCTTAACATCCGAAGAGAAGTTGGGTTGGGATAAAAAAGTTAAAAGAAGTGCAATGGAAGCCCGAAACTCAGCATCAATATTTTTTGTAAAGATTCCTACTCTTTCTGAACTAATAACAATAATATTTATACTAGTATCATTCAGTGCATAATCAATAAGTGCAGTATTTTCTTCAATACGATTTTTCAAGTGATCCAAATCGATGACTGATGCATCATACTTCAATCTATAATAATCTGGGAATTCTGTTTCAAAGAGATTAATAAGTCTCTCATACTCCAAGGATAATTGAAATAATGTTTCTTCCCAAAAAAGTATTTTTTTCTTGTTGGGGGAACTAAGTTTTTTTTCTTCAT
>CAZILN010000181.1:0-9787 GCA_964540005.1 uncultured Bacteroidaceae bacterium
ATCCTCTCATTGTGATCACTGAGTATGCCACTCGAATGATGATGGGGGTCAAGAATATTACAGTATCATATACACAGAATAACGGCTCTCTCCTTCCCGGGTATAAACCTGCCACCTCCATCCTGGGAATGGAAAATTACGGTGGTTCCTATGCCCCGGGCCTACCCTTTATCCTTGGCTTCCAGGACGAGAACTTCCCTGTCACAGCCATTGAAAAAAATTGGTTATCAAGGGATTCGCTATTGAATACTCCCTTTAGCATGAATCAGACCAACACATGGAATATCCGCAGTACAATTGAACCCCTGGATGGGATCAGGATAGACCTGACGGCAAACCGAAGCCAGACTGAAAACATTAATGCCTATTACATAGCCGATTATAATGGGAATTTCCCTGACAGTACCCGGAGCCGGCAGATGACCGGGAACTTCAGCATGTCATACATTACCTGGGGCACTGCCTTCGAAAAGATCTTCAGTAATAAAAACATTGCCTCTGAAACTTTTAACAAATTCAAGGATGAATACTGCTTCATAATGTCTGAGCGGCTGGCCGTGCAAAGGGCCCAGGGACCTGAATACGACATAAACCTGGTAGACTCTGCCGGATTTTATAACGGTTATGGCGCCAACTCACAGGAGGTACTGATCCCGGCTTTCCTGGCGGCATATGGCAGCAGAAATCCTCATGCTATTGAACTGTCCCCATTCCCGGGTGTACGTAGCATACTTCCTAACTGGCGCATTAATTTCGACGGATTGTCAGAAATAGAGTTTATTAAAAAATACATACGTTCACTGACCCTGAGTCATGCCTACCGATCATCGTACAATGTAGGATCATTTATTTCCAATCCCTTTTACGAGGAGGATGCCGAAGGATTCGTCAGGTATTTTATCAGGGGTTTTGACGGCAATTTTATCCCCGAATATGAAATTGCTTCAGTCTCTATAAACGAGCAATTCAGTCCCCTGATAAGTTTTGAAATGAATTGGATTAACAACCTTACCTCACGCTTTGAGATCAGGAAATCCAGGTCCCTGGCACTGAGCCTTGCCAACAACCAGCTTACTGAAACATCAAGCAATGAAGTGATAGTTGGCGCGGGCTATCGTTTTTCAGATGTTCCCCTAATCTTCAATGTAGGAGGCAGTCAGCGTTCCATGTCAAGTGACCTGAATGTCAGGGGTGATGTATCGATCAGGGACAACAGGACGGTCATCAGGAAACTGGCTGAAGATATACCCCAGATCACGGCAGGTCAACGTGCAATAAAGATCAACCTGACGGCTGATTACGTAATAAGTGACCGGTTTAATCTAAGATTGTTCTTTGACAGAATGGTAAATAATCCCTTCGTTTCCCTGTCATATCCTGTTGCAAATACAAATGTCGGTTTCAGCCTCAGATTTACCCTGGTTCAATAAAAAGTTTTTACATTTATAAAAGATTTCAAAATAAACCTGTTCCAATGAACATACCTGAAAACCTTAAGTACACCCAGCAGCACGAATGGATCCGTATTGAAGAAAACAAAGCTGTGGTTGGGATCACCGAATATGCCCAGGGTGAGCTGGGTGATATTGTATTTGTTGAAGTGGATACAGTTGGTGAGAACCTTGAAAAAGAAGAAGTATTCGGTACCGTCGAAGCCGTGAAAACAGTATCAGACCTGTTCATGCCGGTTTCCGGGGAGATCCTTGAATTCAATACCAGGCTTGAAGATGATGCCGAACTAATTAACAAGGATCCTTATGGAGACGGGTGGATGATCAGGATTAACATAGACAAACCTGAAGAACTGGATGGACTGCTGTCCCATGAACAATACAGGGAACTTATCGAGTCGTAAACCCTGTAACCTGTGAATCTGGAATCTGTGAATCTGGAATCTGTGAACCTGCGAACCTTCTTGCTGCTATAGTTTTTTCTTTACTTCTACTTCTTTATAACCTTCTATAATATCTCCCACCTTTATATCATTGAAATTCTCAATGTTCAATCCGCATTCATAACCTGATGCCACTTCTTTCACATCTTCCTTGAATCTTTTCAATGAACCGAGCAGGCCGGTATACACAACAATGCCTTCGCGGATTACCCTGACCTTGGTATTTCTGAAGATTTTACCATCCTTTACCATACAACCGGCGACGGTACCCACTTTTGTTATTTTAAATATCTCCCGGACCTCCACAGTGGCAATGATTTCTTCCTTAATCTCTGGAGACAGCATTCCTTCCATGGCCGATTTCAGTTCCTCGATGGCATCATAGATAACCGAATAGATCCGGATATCTATCTCTTCCTTTTCAGCCAGCTTCCTGGCTCCCAGTGAAGGCCTCACCTGGAACCCTATTATTATGGCATTTGAGGCGGCAGCAAGGTTAACGTCAGTTTCCTTGATCTGTCCAACGGCTTTATGGATTACCTTGACCTGTATTTCCTCTGTTGATAATTTCACCAGTGAGTCTGTCAGTGCTTCAATTGAACCATCTACATCACCCTTCACAATCACATTGAGTTCCTGAAAATTACCAATGGCTATCCGCCTGCCGATCTCATCCAGGGTAATGTGTTTCTGTGTCCTTACTTCCTGTTCCCTCTGCAATTGCTCCCTCTTTGTTGCTATTTCCTTGGCTTCCTTGTCACTTTCCATGACATTGAACCTGTCCCCCGCCTGAGGTGCGCCATTGAGCCCCAGGATCAATACAGGTGTTGAAGGCCCAATGGTATCGACTTTCTTACCCCTCTCGTTATACATGGCCTTCACATGTCCGAAATTTACCCCGGCAAGCACCAGGTCCCCCATATTCAGGGTCCCGTTCTGAACCAGGATGGTAGCCACATACCCCCTGCCTTTATCAAGGGTTGATTCTATGACGGTCCCGCTGGCAGTACGGTTGGGATTCGCCTTCAATTCGAGCATTTCAGCCTCCAGCAGCACTTTCTCCAGCAATTCATCGATATTGATCCCATTCTTGGCTGAAATTTCCTGTGACTGATATTTCCCGCCCCATTCTTCAACCATGAAATTCATTTTGCCAAGTTCCTCTTTGATCTTATCAGGATTGGCCGAGGTTTTGTCAATTTTATTAATTGCAAATACGATTGGTACCCCGGCAGCCTGGGCATGGTTTATTGCCTCGATTGTCTGAGGCATAACCCCGTCATCTGCTGCAACAACGATAATGGCCACGTCAGTTGCCTGGGCTCCCCTGGCCCTCATAGCTGTAAAAGCCTCGTGGCCGGGAGTATCAAGAAAGGTTATTTTACGGCCGTCCTCCAGTGATACATTATAGGCACCAATATGCTGAGTAATTCCTCCGGCCTCACCGGCAATGACATTGGCGTTCCTGATATAGTCAAGCAGTTTGGTCTTCCCATGGTCAACATGCCCCATTACCGTTACAATGGGCGGTCTCGGCAAAAGGTTCTCGGGATCATCAGCATCCTCGGTTATTGTTTCCTGGAGATCTGCTGAAATGAAATTTATTTCATAACCAAATTCATCGGATACCAGGGCCAGTGTTTCTGCATCCAGGCGCTGGTTAATGGATACAAAAAGACCCAGCTCCATACACTTGGAAATGACCTCTGTTGATGAAATATTCATCATGGATGACAATTCATTTACAGTTACAAATTCTGTTACCTTCAATACATTCCGTTCCAGCTCCTGCTTTTCTTCTTCCTCTTTCAGGCGCTGGCTGACGGCATCCCTTTTCTCCCTCCTGTATTTTGAGGCTTTGGATTTCCCCTTGCTGGTTAGCCTGGCCAGGGTATCCTTTATCTGTCTTTGCACATCCTCTTCAGAAACTTCCTGCTTTACAGGCTTCCTCTTCTTCCTTAAGGTCTTACCCTGGGCAGTAGTGGTTCCCTTCTCCTCCTGGCTGCCTCTCTTCTGAATATCAACCCTTTCAGTATCCTTTTTGATCCTTTTCCTTCTTTTCTTCCGGGCAGCATCTTCAGCATCCCTGTCCTTAGACGGCTCGGGAGGGGGAAGATCAATTTTTCCTACCACGGTAGGACCGGATAATTTCCTGACTTCCGATTTAATGAAATTATCATCTGCCTTCCGGATGTCCTCCACAGATATTTCCGTGACTTCAGCTCCTTCATGGTCTGCATCGACCTCCTCCTTCTTCTCTTTCGCCCTGGTTTTATTCTTTTTCTCCTCTTCCTTCTCTTTAGCGGTTTTCTTGGCAGGCCGTGTGCGCTGGTTCATAGATTCAAGATCAATCTTGCCAATCACCTTGAGATCCTTATCCGCTTTAACATCTGCCGTACCATCCTCCACTTCTTCTTCCTTTTCTTCCTTCTCCTTTTTTCCCGTTTCCTCTTTCCCTTTTGCAGCTTCTTTTCCGGCTTCGTCCCCGGTTTCCTTTATAACAGCTTTTTTGTCGAGATCTATCTTACCAGCCACCTTAACTTCGACATCACCCTCATCCACCGCCTCGGGATCCGGTCCTCCCCGGGTATCTTTAATCAGGACCTCCTCTTCGGTTTCAATACTTTCAGGTTTCTGCTGATCGATATCGTTTATTGATACCGTTTCTTTCTTATCCCGAAGGTTCTTTAAGCTCAGTAGTTCAGATTCTTTCTTAAGATTGATGTCCGTACTGTACTCATCCACCAGGATCAGATAGATCTCATCTGAAACCTTGGTGTTGGGATTGGAATCGATATCAAATCCTTTCTTCTTCAGGAACTCCACAATGGTATTGATCCCAACATTAAATTCCCTGGCTATTTTACTCAATCTTGTTGCCTTACCCTCCATACTATGAACTTAAAATTTTAATTGCAACATACTGTCAGTCTGCGAATATACTACAATCCAATTCAATTAATCAAATTCCGCTTTCAGTATTTGTGTGACTTCTTTTATGGTTTCTTCCTCCAGATCTGTCCTTTTTACAAGGTCTTCAACAGACAGGTCCAGGACAGATTTCGCTGTATCACAGCCTATTGACTTTAACTCATCCAGTATCCAGCTTTCAATTTCATCGGCAAATTCTTCAATGTTCACATCTTCCTCGTCTACTTCATCAGTTTCCCTGTATACATCAATTTCATATCCCGTAAGCTGGCTGGCAAGTTTAATGTTCAGGCCTCCCTTTCCTATTGCCAGGGAGACTTCGTTTGGTTTCAGGTATACTTCGGCCCGCTTGTCTGCTTCGTTGATCTTAATGGTGCTCATTTTAGCCGGACTAAGCGCCCGGGTAATAAAAAGCTGAATATTAGTCGTAAAATTGATCACATCAATATTTTCATTCTTCAGCTCCCGTACGATACCATGTATCCTTGATCCCTTCATCCCTACGCAGGCCCCGACCGGATCTATCCTTTCATCATATGATTCCACTGCAACCTTGGCCCTTTCACCGGGTACCCTGACAATATTCTTGATTGTTATCAAGCCGTCAAAGATCTCCGGAACTTCAAGTTCGAAAAGTCTCTCCAGGAATACAGGTGAGGTTCGTGACAAAATGATCAGGGGGTTGTTATTCCTCATTTCTACCTTGATCACTACGGCCCTTATCGTATCTCCCTTGCGGAAGTAGTCCGATGGGATCTGTTCAGATTTGGGCAATATGAGTTCATTACCTTCATCATCAAGGATAAGAATCTCTCTTTTCCAGACCTGGTAAACCTCTCCGGTAACAATCTCACCTATCCTGTCTTTATACTTACCGAATACGTTACTCTTCTCCAGATCCAGGATTCGGGAAGTCAGGTTCTGTCGCAGGGACAGTATGGCGCGCCTTCCGAAATCATTCAGTTTCACCTCATCGGTTACTTCCTCTCCTACCTCATAGTCTTCATCAATCTTCTTGGCTTCAGAAAGGGCAATCTGCAGGTTCGGATCTTCAACCTCGGTATCCTCAACGACCTCCCTGTTCCTCCATATCTCAAAATCACCCTTGTCAATATTGATGATCACATCAAAGTTCTCGTCCGAACCGTAGCGTTTGATCAGCATGCTTTTGAATACATCCTCAAGAACGGTCATCATGGTTGCCCGGTCAATATTCTTCAACTCCTTAAATTCTGCAAAATTGTCAATCAAATTCAGGTTATCCATTTCAAATTATTATTAAAATTCTATTTTTACTTTCGCCGTTTCAATATCCTCCAGCTTGATAATCTTTTCACTACTACTTCTCTTCTCTGCAGCTATTCCTATCTCTGTTTCACTGGCAGTGACCAGTATCCCTTTCACGGAAGACCCGTCTTTCAGCCTGATATCCAGTGAGCGGCCGATGTTTTTCCTGTATTGCTGCACTACCTTTATAGGTTCATCCAGTCCGGGAGACGAAACAACCAGTGAATAATCCTCAAAGTCACGATCAAGTATCATATTTATCTTCTTGTGGATTTCTGCACACTGTTCAACGGTAATCCCATTTACATGGTCAGCCTGGACAGTAATTTTATTTCCCCTGGAAACCTTAATATCAACCAGGAAATAATCCTTATCACTAAGAATTTTCTTAAGTATATCCTCAATCTGCTGCTGTGTAATCATCTCCAAAATAATAAAATAGGGGACTCACGTCCCCTAGCAAAAATCAATCTTTCGAGCGCAAAAGTATAAATAATCATTCAAATATCAAAATACAGAGAGCTTTACAATGCTAATAATTATCAATTATGTATATAGGATGTTCAAAATAATTTACCTTTGTCCTTTCGTAATTCCTGATTGAAAACAGAGGTGTCTTTCCCCACCAATAAGAGTAAAATCATAAACGATCCGGTTTATGGATTTATCAAAATCCCTTTCGGCTCTACGTATGACCTTATTGAACATCGTTATTTTCAGCGACTTAGAAGAATCAAGCAGCTGGGTTTTACCAATTATGTCTATCCTGGCGCCTGTCATACCCGGTTCCAGCATGCCCTGGGCGCTACCCACCTTATGTGGCTCGCCATCGAGGTACTGCGCAGCAAGGGCAATGAAATAAGCGACCAGGAGGCTGAAGCTTCCATTAATGCCATTTTATTGCATGATATAGGGCACGGACCCTTCTCACACGCACTGGAGAGCAGCATCATCGAGGATCTTACACATGAAGAACTGTCACTGAGGTTTATGGAACATCTCAGCAGGGAATTCCCAGGTAGACTGGAGCTTGCCATTCAGATATACAGGAACCAGTATCATAAAAAATTCCTTCACCAGCTTGTGGCCAGTCAGCTCGATGTGGATAGACTGGATTATCTGAACCGGGACAGCTTCTTTACCGGTGTCACGGAAGGGGTGATAGGGTCTGACCGGATCATTAAAATGTTCAGTGTAGTCAACGACCAGCTTGTCGTCGAGGCCAAAGGAATATATTCTATAGAGAAATTCCTGATCGCCAGGCGTTTGATGTACTGGCAGGTCTATCTCCATAAAGCCGTCCTGTCAGCAGAGATCATGATAGTCAAAATACTTCAGAGGGCCAAACATCTTAGCATGCAGGGTATTCAGGTAAAGGCTACTCCCGACCTAGAGTATTTCCTGAACAGGAGTATACGGCAGGCAGATTTCGAAGGGAAAAATCAGCATTCTGTACTTGAGCGTTTTGCAAACCTCGACGACAGTGATATTATCAGCTCGGCAAAAGCATGGAAATCGCATCCTGATATCGTCCTGAGTACACTGTGCCAAAGACTGATTGACAGAAGATTATTCAGGATGACCATCACTGATAAGGCCATTTCAAAAGAAAAGATCTCCCGGATAACGGATCTGGCCTGCAGGAAGTACGGAATTTCTGAGGACGATTCAGCCTACCTGGTAACTTCGGGTGAAATAAGCAATGAAACTTATTCCTCGCACGATGAAAAGATAAAGATCCTGTACCACGGAGGCCAGCTGAAAGATGTTGCAGATGCATCCGATATGCTGGACATATCCGTACTATCAAAAATTGTAAAAAAGAATTATCTGTGCTATCCGAAAGACCTGGAGTAGCAGCCGGTCATCATTATATATAAAGACAAAAAACTAAATACATACAGAACCATGGAATTTACAGCCAGACAGATTGCAGATTTTCTGAAAGGAGAGCTTGTTGGTGACCCTGAAATAAGGGTTAATAATGTTTCAGGGATAGAGGAGGGCAAAGCGGGAACACTGTCTTTCCTGGCCAATCCGAAATATGAAAAATACCTGTATAGCACTGAATCCTCTATAGTATTGATAAACAGGGACCTGATTCTGGAAAAAGTTGTCAAGGCTACACTTGTCAGGGTGGATAATGCATACGAGGCCTTTGCCAGCCTTCTTCAGATGTACGAACAGGCAAAACCAAAAGCCACCGGGATCAGTTCACTCAGTAGTATTGACAGTACAGCCTCTGTTGGTGAAAATCCCTTTGTAGGAGATTTTACGGTTATCTCAAAGAATGTTCGCATCGGGAACAATGTAAGATTATACCCACAGGTGTATATAGGGGAAAATTCAGCTATAGGTGATAATACGATCCTGTATCCGGGAGTTAAGGTTTACCATGATAGTGTTATCGGGTGCGAATGTATTATTCATTCCGGGACCGTGATCGGGTCGGATGGATTCGGCTTTGCCAGCCAGGATGGTACGCGCTATAAAAAGATCCCTCAACTGGGAAACGTTATCATTGAAGATGATGTGGAACTGGGATCTAATGTTTCAATCGACAGGGCTACCATGGGATCAACCATTATCAGGAAGGGAGTCAAAATAGATAACCTGATACAGATCGCTCACAATGTTGAAATTGGGGAGGATACCATTATTGTTGCACAGGCGGGTATCGCAGGATCAACAAAAATCGGCGCCCGTTGCATGCTCGGCGGCCAGGTTGGTATCATCGGACACCTAACCATTGCTGATGATGTTAAGATTGGAGCCCAGTCCGGATTATCAAACGATGTTAAAATCCCCGGGGAGATACTCCTTGGTTCACCAGCTATGAAAATAGGGGAAAAACGGCGGGCCATTGCTGTTTATAAAAAACTTCCCGAGCTATACAAGCTCATTAATAAGCTGGAAAAAGACCTTGAAGAACTGAAGAATAAATAAGCTTCAATTAACTTGTCTTAAAAACAGATGTTTTTCGGCGTTCCATTTTGCCGATCAGTCGCCTTCATACTCATGTTAACTGCCCACTGCTGCAACCGTTTATGGCAATAATTGTCACTATTATATTAATCTAATTTTCGTATATTGCGCCTTTTATTCAATATTTGGACCTAATATGACAGAGAATCAGAAGACTATCGCCAAACCGGTTACTTTCTCGGGCCATGGATTGCATACCGGCGTCGAGGTAGAGATGACTTTTCTGCCCGCCTCTGAGGATCACGGATACCAGTTCAAACGGGTTGACCTGAAAGATCAGCCTATCGTAAAAGCCGTGGCTGAAAATGTCGTGGAAACCTCCCGGGGCACTACCATCGAAGAGAATGGTGTTCGTATTGCCACCATCGAACATACCCTGGCAGCCCTGAACGGTATGGGCATCGATAATGTCCTGATTCAGCTAAACGGTCCGGAGGCTCCCATACTTGACGGGAGTTCAATACAGATCATCGAGGGTATTCAGGCAGCCGGTATAAAGGAGCTCGAAGCACCCCGGTCAGTGTATGTCATAGAAGAAAAAATAGAATACAGGGATGATGAAAACGGGATAGAGATAGCCATCTTTCCTGACGATAAGCTGAGTATTGATGTCAAAATCGATTATAATTCAAAAGTCTTGGGCTACCAGTACGCCTATCTTGATGACATGGCAAATTTTGTTGAGGAGAT
>CAZILN010000182.1:0-6275 GCA_964540005.1 uncultured Bacteroidaceae bacterium
AACCCATCCATAGGTAGCAGAATGGCGTTCCATGTACTGGTCCGTTTCCTGTGTCCCCCCGCTTACCTGGGTCCAGCTGGCTGCCGCATTGTCTGAGCGGTAAACCGTTGCTCCTTTAATGACTTTCCCTTTCGGGCGTCCGTAGGAGTCTATTTCCTCGTATTCATCCTGCCTCGCGATCTCGTAATTATCAACAAATGCATATACCACATCCGGTTTCGCCTGGCAGAGATCTATCCCTATCCTCCCGCGGAACTGTGCTTCAGGAAGCCCTTCATTGACCTTTTCCCAGCTGGCCCCCCCGTCAGTAGTCTTCCATATCCCGCTGCCTGAATAATTTTTTTCAGTCCTCGGGTCGTTCCATTTCTGCCTGATGCGTTGCCAGGTGGCGGCATATACAATATCAGGATCGGAATTATTCATCACCAGGTCTATGGCTCCTGTTCGTTCGTTAACATACAGGATTCTATCCCAGCTCTGTCCGCCATCTGAAGTTTTATATACCCCACGTTCCGGGTTGTCTGTCCATTCATGGCCTGAGGCAGCCACATATATAATATCTGAATTTTCAGGGTGGATCAGTATCCGTGCAATAGTATGTGTATTTTCCAGTCCCATGTGTCGCCATGTTTCACCGCCGTTTGTGGTTTTATATATGCCTGCTCCGGCCATGGAAGATCTGAAGATATTCGCTTCACCGGTTCCAACCCAGAGAACCTCCGGATCCTGCTGGTCAAGGGCAATATCCCCTATGGCTGTAGAGGCCTCACGATCAAAGATGGGTTCCCAGCTGCTACCTTCATTCACTGTTTTCCATACTCCACCAGATGCAGCGGCCACATACATGGTATAACTCTCTCCCTTTGGCTGTACTACTTCCACATCGGTACACCTCCCGCTTATGTTTGTTGGTCCCAGGAATTGCCATGTGCTATCCCTGAACTGAGATGCTTCAAGCAATGCCTTATGCTCTTCAAAGAGCTGCAGGCGCTGATCACCCTTGGTTACAGGATTTACAGCCTGTGCCCTGAGTGTTCCGCCTGCAGAAAAATGACAGAATACTGCTGTTAATACAAACGGTACAAATGCAAAATGTTTTTTTGACATGATAATTCCTCCGGTATGGCTAGAATTGTTGAATAGTAGTTCAATGCATTATATCATCTCAATCCGGTCCGGGTCACCCGTCCAGATCTCCCATGATTTCTCAGCCTGTAATTTAAGCATTTTTAGGCCATTTATAGTCCGGGCTCCTTTCAATCTTCCCAGTTCCATAAATTTTGTTTCAGGAGGATTGTACACAAGATCATACAATATGTGCCTTTCATCCATAAGATCGTAGGGTACATCAGGAAACTCATTTGTTTGAGGATATGTTCCCACAGGGGATGTATTGATGAGTATGTTGTATTTCTTTAACACAGGAAGGCAGAGATCCTTATAAGCAAGCATTCCACTGCGCGGGTTCCTTGAGACAAAACAATGCTCAATACCCAGAAGCTTCAATGCATGTACAATAGCCCTGGAGGCACCGCCTGTCCCAAGCACCAGTGCACAGTTCTCACGCTCTGACAGCAAGGGCTTCAGCGAATGATAAAACCCGTAAACATCCGTATTATACCCCTTCAAACGCAGTCCTTCAGCCGTACTGGAAATGCTTATTGTGTTGACTGCCTGGATCTCCGATGATAATTCATCCAGCTCATCCAGGTATTCAATGACCTGTCGCTTATAGGGAATGGTAACATTCAATCCGCACAGGTCAGATTGATCTTTCAGCAATGACGGGAATTCGCGTATGGAGGCCAGTTGAAAATTCGAATAGTGGTATCCGCTGATCTTTTCTTTTTCAAATTTCTCCCTGAAATAACCGGCCGAAAAGGAATGGCTCAGGGGATATCCAATCAGTCCAAGATGCTTCATTGATGAGGGTTTCATTACTCTTTGCCTTTTGTCAGGTTCTCAAATAACATGATGATACCAAAACCGCATAAAGCAAGTAAAACGGCAAAAAGAATCCGGGGATCATCCCCGCCCTGTTCGGCAAAATTCCAGGGCAGCACATTTTTCTGGATTAGAGGCTTCAACTCCCCGTGTGAGTCAGCAAATGTTTCAAGGGTTATTTTCCACGGCCATATCTTATTCAGGCTCCCAATCATGAAACCTGAAAGCATGGCAATTGTCAGGTCATGGTATTTCTTAAGCAACCAGGACAACAGGTTCGAGAAGCTGATGATCCCTATCACGGCCCCCAGTCCGAGTACAGCAATTATATCAAGTTTCAGCTCATTAAGGGCATTAAGTATAAACTGGTATTTTCCCAGCAGCAGGAGGATAAAACTTCCGCTGATACCCGGAAGTATCATGGCGCAGATAGCCAGTGCACCTGAAAAAAAGATGAACCAGTGGGCTTCGCTGGTACGGGCAGGTGTAATGCTTGTAATCGTATAGGCAATAGCAATGCCCCCAAGCAATGACAGTACCAATTTATAGTTCCAGTTATCTATGGTCCGCGCAATATATATTGCTGATGCAATGACCAGTCCGAAGAAGAAGGACCAGATAAGAACAGGATGGTTTATCAGCAGATGTTCCAGTACCCTGGCCAGTGTGACCACCGATATCAGGATACCCACAACAAGGGAAAACAGGAAGGTCCCGTTGACATGTTTCCAGAAGGAAGGTATTCCTTTAGTAAACAATATTCTAAGGGCTTGCAGGTTCAGGGATTTAATAGAATCGATGAGCTCTTCATAGATGCCCGATATAAAGGCGATGGTTCCCCCGGATACGCCGGGTACCACATCCGCCGCTCCCATAGCCATGCCTTTCAGGCTGACAAACAGATACTGAATGAAATTACGGTTCATAATTTCCTGTTCAAAAATTCATCCGGGAGAAAATCAAAAAAGGTATCGCCACGAAGACCCAGTCGCAACGATTCGAGTGAAACCACTTCAGCGGGGGCTATATTTCCGAGATTTGCATCACAGCCCAGCATTTTAATGAACAAAACCTGCTGGCTTTTAACCGGTGCTTCCCAGATGACATCGTCGTTGCTGATTGAATCCACGATAAGATCAACCAGTTCAGTATTGGGCGACCCGTCCTTTTTATAGATCCCAATGGTACCGCTTTCACGGGCCTCAGCAATTACTTTCCATGAACCGGCATCCAGTTCTGCCTTCATCATAGCTACCCATTTATCCGGGGGAATGACGACACCGGCCACCTTGGAACCGACTTCGGACAAAACCGTAACCTGCTGCGAGAGCAGCCTGACATATTCCAGTTTTTCCTCCTGGGGAATCAGCATGGAACCATCGGATACCTCTGCAAGATCCAGGGTATATTTATCCAACAGGCGCCTGTATTCATCAAACATACCTCTCACAATAAATAACTCAAAAAGTGTGCCCCCGAAATAGGACCGTATGCCCGCCTCCCGGTATGCAGCTATCTTTTCCTCCACCTGTTTGCTTATCAATGCCGTACCGAAACCGAATTTTACAATATCAGTATATTCTGCAGATGAGTCAATGAAATTCCTGGCCTCCTGAAAGCTCAGGCCTTTATCCATCATCATGGTTAAGCCTTTGTCCCTGGGCTTTGCTGACCGGTCCGGTAAATGCGGGATCAGGTAATTCATGGTTTATTGTTTTTCAGATTTTGCTATCAGTGACACTATCTTTCTATCATCCTTCATTTTCCTGCAGATCTTAAACGCCAGGTGCCTTTCATTATAATTCTGCTTCAGGGCTTTGTCAAAAAAACTAAGGCTCAGGTCTTCATCACCCCAAAGGTAATAGTAGGCCGACAGATGATAATTGATAACCGGGATATCGAAATTATAGCTATAAGATTCTTTAAGTATCTCAATGGCTTTATCCGGACCGGAACGTTTGAACTCCAGTTCTGCATGATTGACCCAGGCCTCAAAATCATATGGGTCCAGCTTTTCAACCTGCGAATATGCTTTTACGGCTTCATGCGGTGTACCCATGCTGGTGTGAACATTCCCGAGGGTAAACCAGTAATCAGGGTTTTCCTTATCAAGCTGTATGGCCTTATTCAGGTAATAAAGTGAATCAGAGAGTTTTTTAAGGTAAAGATAACTGACCCCTATTCCATACCATGCCTCATGGAACCTGGCATCCAGTTCAATGGCTTTCTTATACTGGCTGATGGCCATTTCATAGTCGTTAGTTTTCTCATAGCATTCACCTATGTAAGTGTAAAACATCGGATTCTGATCATCAATCTCCAGGCAGTCGTTGTAGGCTTTAATGGCATCCTCATACTTTTCAAGGTTCACCAGCGCCCCAGCTTTATTCAGATGGGCAGAAGCATTCCTGTCACTGAGTGCAATGGTGAAATCAAAACACTCTATCGCATTTTTATAATCTTCGATTTTATAGTACAGCATGCCCAGGTTGTACCAGCCATTAGTCGAAAATGGCTTAAGATCCAGGTACTTCTTATAATAGTCCCTGGCCGGACTATAATTGTTGAGACGTTCATGGCAATAGGCCAGTTCATAAATAATGTTTGATTGTTCAGGCTTGATCAGCTGTGCCTCCTTAAGATATTTAAGGGCCAGCTTATATTGCTTCACCGATTCATAGATCAATGCAATGTCAAGCAGCACCTCCTCTTTGTTTTCGAAAGTCATGTTCAGGGCAGATTTAAAAGCATTCTCTGCCTTTTCTATCTTACCCAGCTGGGTCAGTATGGATCCTTTAAGGAGAAACATATCCGGATTGGCCTGTTCTATCCTTTCGATCTTATAAATATAATTCAGACCGTCACCGGGTTTGCCTGATTCTGCAAGAACCTGCGCCTTTTTCAGTAATAATGCCGTTGAAGAAGGATGCTGAGAAATTGCATAGTTCACTGCCTCAACCGCACTGGGATATTTTTCAATATCCAGGTAATGGTCTGCTATCCGCTCAAATTCGTGAACATCAAAATAGCTGGGAGTATTTGCTATCAACATCCCTTCATACCTGCTGATAACTTCTTTCAGCCCACTGTCTTCCTGGTAATAATTCATATTCTCATCCATCACAGCACCGTTTTGAAGCATCAAAATTAGTAATAAATACGGATTTATTACCTTTGATATTACTACATGGGACCAGAGATTATCACAGTACTTGCAGTAATATTCACAGCCATATTTGTCAGGTCGGTTTTTGGATTTGGTGATGCCCTGCTGGCTATGCCCCTGCTTACCTTATTTTGCGGATTGGAATTCGCCACCCCGCTTATGGCTATGGTCGGATTCACTATTGCAAGCCTGATCCTTGTTTCAGACTACAGAAAGGTGGTTATCAGGACAGTCACCCGGCTTATAATCAGCTCCGCAGTAGGCATACCCATAGGTGTTTTCTTGTTGACCAGCCTTAATGAGATCCTGGTTAAGATCACCCTGGCAGTCCTGATAATCCTGTTCAGCCTTTACAGGATTATGGGCTGGAAGCTTAAAAAACAGATTTCACAGAGCTGGTCGTGGTTGTTTGGATTTGCAGCCGGAATTCTGGGAGGGGCCTATAATACCAATGGGCCGCCCATAATAATCTATGGAACACTAACCGGATGGAAACCCGGACAGTTCAGGGCAACCCTTCAGGGATATTTTCTTCCGACGGGTGTATTCATCCTGGCAGGTCATGCACTTTCAGGCTTATGGACAAGGGAGGTGGTATTTGCATACCTGTATTCGATACCCGTAATACTGTTTGCATTTCTGAGCGGGAAACTGGTACTTAGAAAGATCTCTCCTGACAGGTTCTATTCCTGGGTATACATACTGTTGATATGCCTTGGTGGATATTTGTTACTGGACAGCCTGCTCGTCCTGTATAACTGAATCAAGCAGAGGGAGCTCCTCGTCCCCGAGGCGGATCTGAAGTTCCCTGAAGCGGCTAATGAGCCTGTTTTTATGCCCGTGCAACTCGAGAGCCAGGGCCGGGGTCTCATTCTTAACCAGTTCCTCGGTAATAATGTCAATATTATAATCCATCCTGTCGATATGGTCTTGTCCTGACCTGATCAGTCGGTTTGATACGCCCTGCTGTTCCATCCTCAGGCAGACACTTTCAAGGCTGAAATAGCTGTCGTTGAACTGTATGATATGCCTGGATATTTTTGTCCCGAAGGAAGCAACCAGTACTTTCCACAATGAAAAATCAGGGTCGTATTCCGATTGGTTCCACATAAAATCAGCAACCGTGGCGTACTGTATCCTTGCTATTTCCGACGATGATTCCCTG
>CAZILN010000183.1:0-17543 GCA_964540005.1 uncultured Bacteroidaceae bacterium
TCGGGCCAGCCCTTAAGGTCTTTTCTTGCCACAGCAGCATAAAAACCATACAGGGGATTGATCTGTTCAACCGGGAAATCACTGCCGTTGGGTAACCATCCATTCTGCTCCAACAGTTGTCTGTAGGCGTAGGCACCCTTCATCCTCACGGGGCTCACACGTTCATCGGCCCAGTACATGTCCGAGGTTGCGTGAGTGGTTTGTACCGATGGTATAATTGAATACATACCGAACTTATCGAAATCATCCGGATGAATGATCTGCGCATGTTCTATGCGCCACCTTAGATCATTTTTCTCCCTCAGGATGCTACCGTAAATGTCGAGCATCAGCCTGTTGGCGGCATCACCGATACAATGGGTGTTAACCTGGTAACCGTGTTCATATGCATCGCGGCAGATCTTTTCAAGGTACCCGGTGGCTGTAACCTGCAGACCGTAATTACCGGGATCATCAGAATAGGGTTCCAGCATAAGCGCCCCTCTCGAACCGAGTGCCCCGTCGGCAAATAATTTAACCGACCTGACATTGAGATGGTCTGTCTTATAGATACCCCTGTACATGTATGCTTCGAAATTCTTATTACCCGGAGAAAGCATGGCATAAATCCTGATGGACAGTTGTCCGCTGCGGTTAAGTTCATCTATCATATCAATGGTTTCGGCCCCCAACCCGGCATCATGGACAGAGGTCAGTCCAACTGCAAAACAATTTTCCTGGGCCTGAAGGATAGACTGTTTTACCTCTTCCAGTCCGGGATCCGGGACCATCATTCCGACCAGGCTAATGGCATTATCGACCAGTATCCCGGTCAGCTTACCATTATCTTCAAAGATATCACCTCCCTCGATTTCAGAGTCAGCAGTAAGTCCCGCCCGCCTGATGGCTTCCCCGTTAACCAGTGCAGCGTGACCGTCAATCCGGCGTATCAGGACAGGTATATCGGGGAACAACTCATCCAGCCTGTCCCGGGTAGGCCACTCTTTCACCTCCCAGTCGTTCTGGTCCCAGCCCCGGCCCAGGAGCCACTCACCCTGATTCTTTTCTTGATGTTCCTGCAGTATTTCAAGAATTTCCTCAAATGATCCGGTACCAACCAGATCGGCATTCCGCAGGGATGATCCATAACCTACAAAATGACAATGGGCATCTATCAGTCCGGGATAAACATACCGGCCGCCCAGATCTATTTCTTCAGGGGCCCTGAAATTTCCCCTTATACCTGCCTCGTCCCCTGTAGCCCTTATTTTTCCATTCTTTACTGCCAATGCTTCTGCCATTGAAAACTGATCATCCAGGGTATATACTTTTGCATTACAGATCAGCAGGTCAACCTTTTCTTTCTGGCCCTGACAGCCGAGCAGGGGGATTAGCAACAGTAAGATATATTTATTCATTCGTTTCATGCCGCGAAGATTAAGTGGATCAAAGATAATAAAGTTCCAGGTTCGCAAGTTCGAAAGTTACAGGTTCGCAAGTTCGAAAGTTCCCTGGCAGGGTGTAAAGTTGAAAATATTTTGTACATGATGGATGATATTTTGCAGGAAGCATCATTAATATAAAAAGACCGGGGATGTTCCACAGATTTTGTACCATTGAATTTTGTAATATTGTGGATTCTTATTAAGGATCCGGGCGATTTATAATTTTCCAGGCCGAAAAGCGTTATATTTTTTACATGAGGTTATTCATTCTGTTTGCCGCCATAGCAGGAATACTGATTATCTCCTGCGAGAGAGATGAGTTCTATACAGAACCGGATGCCCGTCTGTCCTTCTCAGAGGACACAGTTTATTTTGATACCATTTTCACTACCATTGGCACTACCACCAGGCAGTTAAGGATATATAATAATTATGACAGGGTCCTGAAAGTGAACTCGATTCATTTGGCCGGAGGTGACCAGTCGGTTTTCCGTCTGAACATTGACGGACAGGCGATTAATGCTGTTACCGGTGTGGAGATACCTTCACGGGACAGTATTTATATATTCATCGAGGCTACCCTGGATCCCAATAATGCAGATTCCCTGCTGGTAGTACAGGATTCCATCCTGTTCAATGTCAACGGCAGCCTGCAGGATGTTGATCTGATTGCCTGGGGACAGGATATGCATTTCATCAACGGGGAGATCATAGGATCGGAGACCTGGGTGAATGACAAACCTTACCTGATCTTTAATTCCATGCTGGTGGATACCAATGAAGTGCTTACAATAGAAGAAGGAGTCAGGATACATTTTCACAGGAATTCCCGCCTGTATGTGGCAGGTACAATAATAGTCAATGGCAGCCTGGAACATCCTGTCATCTTTCAGGGTGACCGGCTGGAGGAACTTTACAGGGATATTCCCGGACAATGGGATGGTATCTGGCTGTGGCCGGGGAGCCATAACAACCTGTTTGATTATGCCCTGATAAGGAATGCTGTTATTGGACTGGAGGCCGATACCCTGGCATCACTCACTGTGCCTACCCTGACAATCTCAAATTCCATTATTGAAAACATGTCTGCCGTTGGTATCCTGGGACTTGGCACTACCATTGAGGCAAGTAATTGTGTCATATCCAAATGCGGCCAGGCCTCCGTGGCATTGTTAATAGGGGGGGAGTACAGTTTCTATCACTGCACTATCGCGAATTACTGGGGTGGTGGTTTTTCAAACCGGACCTCGCCGGCCCTGTTATTGAATAACTATTACGAGGATATATACGGTGGTATTCAGATCAGGGAGATCAACAGGGCTTATTTTGGTAACTGCATTATATACGGGAACAGGGAAAGCGAATTTGAGATCGATAAACACCCGGACGGGGAGCTGAATTACAGCTTTGAAAATTGCCTGTGCAAGTTTGATACGGAGGCAGATGAATATAAACTGGCAGAGGAGGAACATTTCGTCCGGATACTGAACTTGCAGGACCCTAAATTCATTAATCCCATTGATCTGGATTACCAGCTGGATACCTTGTCCCCGGCCAAAGATGCAGCCTGGCCCGATGTATCTGCACTGTATCCCACCGACCTGAAAGGCGTCAGCAGGTTATCGGATGCCGGTCCGGATATAGGCGCCTACGAGAGGGTGGAATATGATTCGCTCAGGTAATATACCGGCGTGGCTGATCCTGATAGCTGCCGTTTTTCAGGCTCCGCAGTCTTCAGCGCAGCAGGAGGTCAGGTTCCTTTTTTACAATACAGAGAATTTCTTTCATCCTTCGAACGACAGCCTGAGGGATGATGATGAGTTTACCCCCGGGGGACTGAGGCACTGGACAGTAAATCGTTATGGGAACAAACTCAGCGGGATCAGCAAGGTCATTATTTCAGCGGGCCGGTGGGAGCCGCCCGGACTGGTTGCCTTATGTGAAGTGGAGAATGCCAGGGTTCTCAGCCAGCTGGTCAGTGGTCCCCTGCTGGCGGAATTTGACTATTCTTACATCCATTTTGACTCCCCTGACCGAAGGGGGATAGATGTGGCATTTATCTATAAACCTGATGTTTTCCGGTTAATAGAATCCCGTCCGATAAACATTTCCGGTAATAATGACAGTACGGCCTCAAGGGATATTTTGTATGTTTCCGGACTCCTTTGTGGAACAGACACCCTTCATATATTTATCAACCACTGGCCCTCAAGGTATGCCGGTGCTGCCGTGACCCGGGCCAGGCGGCAGCAGGCTGGACTGATGCTGAGAACCTATATAGACAGCCTTATCTCTGCCTGCAACGATCCTTATATACTGCTGGCAGGGGACATGAACGATGAGGTTGAAGATCCCAGCCTTTCTCAGTGCCTGGGAGTAAAAGGAATAGAGAGCAACATTGAAAGGACCGCACTCTATTACCTTACCTGTCAATTCGTCCCGGGTGTTTACGGGACCACCAAATACAGAAGTTTCTGGTATGAATTTGATCAAATAATTGTTTCAGGGAACTTCCTGCTGCCGGGATTGATCAGCCTGGATGAAGCAAGGATGGTTGTTCACAGTCCTGCCTTTCTACTTGAAGAAGATGAGCAGCACGGAGGAGTAAAGCCCCTGCGTACATATTCAGGCTACAGCTACCAGGATGGTTTCTCTGATCATTTACCAGTGTATATTGATCTGAAACTAGGGTCATCCAGTCAGGCGCCCGCCTCAGGTGACCCCGCACTTATTCCCGGTTATTAATATCCTGCCTCAGGTCTTTTTTAGGTTCCAGTCCCATTTCACCGGCCAGCTTCAGCATATAGTCATAGGCCTGGGTGAAATCATTCCTGATCTGGCCCTCAATGATGGCTTCCTTGATGGCATTCTTAATGTCCCCGATAATTTTTGAAGGCTGTACTTCAAAAACATCCATAATGAGTTCTCCGCTGATGGGTGGCTGAAATGTCCTGATATTATCCTTTTCCTCCAGCTCCCCGATCTTCTCCCTTACCCTTGTGAAGTTTTCAAGGTACCTTTTTACGGTTTTTTCATTCTTGGATGTAATATCTGCATCGCATAATATCATCAGGTCTTCCAGGTCCTCGCCGGCTTCGAATATCAGTCTTCGCACGGCTGAATCCGTAACTTCATCCTGGGATAGTACGATAGGCCGCAGGTGCAGCAGTACCAGTTTCTGCACGTATTTCATCTTTTCGTTAAGCGGAAGCTTATGATTGCGGAATATATCAGGGATCATTTTGGAGCCCAGGAATTCATGTCCGTGAAAGGTCCACCCGGTCTCAGGATCAAATCTTTTAGTGGCAGGTTTGGCGATGTCATGCAGCAGGGCCGCCCAGCGAAGCCAGAGATTTTCCGATACTCCTGACAGGTTGTCAAGTACCTTGATCGTATGGTAAAAATTATCCTTATGGCTGATATTGCTCACCTCATCAACTCCCTTCATCCTGTCAAGTTCAGGGAATACCAGCGGGAGCAACCCGGATTTGTCGAGCAGGGTAAATCCCTGAGAAGGTACGGGCGACATAATGATCTTGTTTATTTCCTCGGTGACCCTTTCGGTTGATACTATCCCAATGCGCTCCCGGTTGCGGTTAATTGCCTGAAAGGTTTCAGGGTCAATCCTGAAACCAAGCTGTGAGGAAAACCTGATTGCCCTCATCATCCGCAGGGGATCATCAGAAAAGGTAATATCAGGGTCCAGTGGGGTCCTGATAATCCTGTTTTCAAGGTCCCGCAACCCGTTGAAGGGATCGAGCAGTTCTCCAAAACTTTCCTGGTTCAGACTCAGGGCCAGGGCATTAATGGTAAAATCTCTGCGTTGCTGATCGTCTTCAAGGCTCCCGTTTTCCACAATGGGCTTCCTTGATTCCCTCCTGTATGACTCCTTCCTGGCTCCCACAAACTCAATTTCCATATCGTCCTTCCTGAGCATAGCGGTGCCGAAATTTTTAAAATAACTGACCTTTGGAACAGGATTAATAGCTGCAGCCACTTTAAATGCAAGGTCAATTCCGCTGCCCTCCACAACAATATCAATATCCTTGTTCTTCCTGCCCAGTAAACAGTCCCTCACAAAGCCGCCGATAACAAAAGCGGATAATCCTTCCTTCTCTATCACCTCGGATATCAGCTTGAAAATATTATCATTAAGACATTTCTTCATATATATATATGACAATTTGTTCTTCTGCATGACAAAATTACAATTATTTGGATAGAATAAGTAATGGCAGGAGATTTGATATACAGTTTTTGTATTACAATTGTAAATATTTATATTTGTTCATATAAAAATACATTAAAATGACTGAGCATTTAACAACAGACAGCTTTAGAGATAAGGTTTTTGACTATCAGAACAATAAAGAATGGAAATTTGAAGGAGACCTGCCATGCATTATTGATTTCTATGCAGACTGGTGTGCACCCTGTAAAATGGTTGCTCCCTTACTGGAAGAATTATCGGAAGAATATGATGGAAAATTAAAAGTTTATAAGGTAAATACCGAAGAGGAGCGTGAACTGTCCTCAATATTCGGCATCCAGAGCATTCCATCCTTGCTGTTCGTCCCAAAAGAAGGACAGCCTCAAATGGCAATGGGAGCCTTGCCCAAAGACACATTTGTAAAAGCCTTTAAAGATGTTCTCAATGTTGAGTAAACATATCAGCGACGAGTAAGCATATCAGCGGCGAGTAAGCATATCAACGGCTGTTAATCATAAAAAACCGTCATTCCGAATACTCGGAAGGCGGTTTTTTTATATCTTTGTATTACCACTCTAAGGGGGTGCCTTAATATTTCGGGCTGAGATCATACCCTTAGAACCTGATCCGGGTAATGCCGGCGCAGGGAAAATTGAGTAAGATGCAACACAAATAATTTATTTATTATGAAACGGTTTGTTGTAACCAGTATCATGGTTTCAGCTTGCCTTGGCATGCTGTTCAGCCAGGCTGTTGTAAAAGGAAGGATAACAGATACTGAAGGACTGCCGCTGATAGGCGCCAATGTCTACATTGAAAACTCCTTCAGGGGAGCGGTCAGTGATCGGGAGGGCAATTATGAGATCACCAATCTCAGGGAAGGTAAATACCGGGTCATTGCCTCGTATGTGGGTTATCATTCACTTGCAAAGGATATTAAGCTGCCGGCAGATACCGGCCTGGATTTTGTCCTTTCCAGGAGTAGTTATCTTGCAGAAGAGGTAATTGTCAGATCTACCAGGGCCGGGACGAATTCTCCTTTTACCTATTCCAGTATCGGGAAAGAAGAGTTGCAGGAACGGAATGTGGGCCAGGACCTGCCATACCTGATCAACCTGAGCCCTTCCATTGTTGCTACTTCTGATGCCGGGACCGGCATAGGATACTCGAACCTGCGGCTGCGCGGGACAGACCTGAACCGGATCAATGTTACAGTGAACGGCATTCCCCTGAATGATGCAGAATCCCATGGAGTATGGTTCATTGACCTGCCGGATTTTGCCTCTTCCATAGAAAATATCCAGATTCAAAGGGGGGTCGGGACCTCCACTAATGGAGGTGCTGCTTTTGGGGCGTCCCTGAATTTCCAGACCCTGACACGCAATCAGGAACCATATGCCCGGTGGAACCTGTCAGCAGGAAGTTATAATACCGTGAAAAATACCGTTTCTCTCGGAACCGGGCTGATCAAAGAGCATTTTGCAATGGACCTTCGCCTGTCAAATATACGTTCCGACGGGTATATAGACAGGGCCTCCTCTGACCTTAAATCATTTTTTCTCTCCGGTGCCTGGCACGGAAAAAAGAGTCTGTTGAAACTCAATATATTCACAGGATGGGAAAAGACCTACACAGCCTGGAACGGGGTCCCGGCTGATTCCCTGGAGACCAACCCTACCTTCAATCCTTCAGGGATGATGGTCAATGCAGACGGGAGCATTTCATATTACGACAATGAATCGGATAACTATCAGCAGGACCACCTGCAGTTGTTGTTCTCACATGAACTGAGCCGGCAGCTTACAATGAGCGGGGCTCTTCATTATACCTATGGCAGGGGGTATTATGAGGAATATCGCGATACGACGGTCTGGCCATACGAAACCTATGCTTCATATGGTCTTCAGAATGTGATAGTGGGCGGGGTGGAGACCGATAAAACCAACTTGGTACGGCAGAAATGGCTGGATAATGATTTTTACGGTATGACATGGTCCGTCACTTACAACAGGGACCTGCTGAATATCCAGTTCGGAGGAGGAGGGAACATATACAGCGGGAGGCATTTCGGGAAGATCATCTGGTCGCAACAGCAGGCATATACCGGGAGAGAGTATGAATGGTACCGTGGCACCGGTAAAAAGTATGATGCCAGTGCATACTTGAAAACTGCTTACCAGTTATTGAGTGATCTGAGCGTTTTCGGTGACATTCAGTTGAGGTATATTGAACATGAAATTTCAGGGATCGATAATGACCTCAGGAACATAGATCAGGTACACGACTATCTTTTCTTCAATCCCAAACTCGGCCTGATGTATAGCCCGGCAGACAATCATGAACTTTATTTTTCATTTGCTCAGGCAAGCAGGGAGCCGAACCGGACAAGTTTTGTTGATGCTGATCTCTCGCATCCGGTTCCATCGGATGAAATGCTGAGGGATTATGAGCTTGGCTATAAGGGTGACCAGTCACTGGTAGAATACCAGGCCGTTTTGTATTATATGGATTATCGTGATCAGCTGGTTCTGACAGGGAAGATCAATGATGTGGGTGCTGCTATCATGACAAACGTACCTGAAAGTTACCGCACAGGAATAGAACTGATGGCTGGACTGAGGCCGGTTGATAAGCTTCTCTGGAATATGAACCTGACACTCAGCAGGAACAGGATAAAGAATTTTACCGGTTTTGTTGACAACTGGGATTATTGGTATGATCCGGCACATGAGCCCTATCAGTATCCGGAATCACTCGGTGAGACTGATATTGCTTTTTCCCCTTCAGTGGTTGCCGGCAGCAGGATCAGGTATGACATATACGAAAGCCTGGCTGTCAGTCTGATCACAAAATACGTGGGAAAGCAGTATATGGACAATACATCTTCTGCCCTGCGCAGGCTCGATCCATACCTGCTGAATGATATTCAAGTAAGCTTCAGCACCGGCTTGCCGGTAGCCGGGGAGGTCTCATTTATGCTGATGGTGAATAATGTGCTTGATACCAGGTATGAGTCGAATGCATGGATCTACCGTTATTATACAGGAGGAGAACATTACACCATGTACGGGTATTATCCGCAGGCCGGCCGGCACTTTATGACAGGATTCAACCTCAGTTTCTAAGATCGTCAGATAGATTGTCAGTTCAGGTTTTTAAGATCGTCAGTTCAGGTTATTGGGATCGTCAGTTCCTGTTTCATAGATCAGTGATCATCTAAGCCTAAAAATCTTAATTTTAAACTGTTTTATATGATAGTATGAGAGCGATGCATTTGCATCCCTTCTCAAATTTCAAAAGAATGAAATATCTATATCTGGCAGCAGTAACCTTCCTGGCAGTATCCTGTACAGTTAAAAAAACTGAGCGGCAGAATGTATTCAGGTACAACGAATCAAAGGGGATCGCCACACTTGATCCGGCATTTGCCCGAAGCCAGTCGCTGATATGGCCGGTGTTACAGCTGTACAACGGTCTTGTCCAGCTGGATGATCAGCTTGAGATAAGCCCTTGTATTGCAAAGGAATGGGATGTCTCTTCGGATGGCAGGTGCTATACATTCCATCTCAGAAATGATGTTTTCTTCCATGACCATCCTCTTTTTGAGGGAGGAACGGGCAGGCGGGTAGTGGCTTCGGATTTTATCTTCAGCTTGAACCGCATCACCGACCCGGAGGTAGCCTCGCCCGGGGCCTGGATATTCCACCTGCTGGATAAAAACCAGGCAAATAATTATAGCGGATTGGCTGCTACTGATGACACCACCCTGCATATTTACCTGAGTGAATCCTTCCCGGCATTCACGAGCCTGCTTGCGGTACCCTATTGTTTTGTTGTACCCCGGGAGATAGTAAATCATTACGGCAGGGATTTCAGGTCCCATCCCGTTGGTACGGGACCGTTCCGGATGACTATCTGGCGCGAGGACGAGAAGCTGGTATTTTCAAAAAACATGAGTTATTTCGAAAAGGACAGCCTGGGATATTCATTACCGTACCTGGATGCAGTTTCGATCAGCTTTATTAAAGACAAACAATCTGAATTTATGGAATTCATGCTGGGCAATATCGATTTTTTATCGGGTGTTCACCCGGCCTATAAGGATGAATTAATGACACGCTTCGGGAAACTGAATCCGGTATACGCAGACAGGATAGTAATGCTGAGTGAACCTTATCTCAACACAGAGTACCTGGGCATACTGGTCGATACCAGCCTTGAGCTGACAAAAGGGAGCCCTTTGATGGACCGGCAGGTGAGGCAGGCAATGAACTTTGGTTTTGACAGGGCAAAGATGATGAAATACCTGAGGAATGATATAGGGAATCCGGCTTTTCATGGCTTTGTTCCTGAGGGGATTTCATCCTATGATACTGCCCGGGTAAAGGGATACTCTTATAATCCTGACAGGGCAAGGGAACTTCTAAGCCAGGCCGGTTATCCTGAGGGAGCCGGATTGCAGCAGATAACCCTTACTACCACCTCCGATTATCTCGACCTCTGTGAATATATCCAGCATGAGTTAATGGATATCGGGATAGATATAAGGATCAATGTGAGCACCGGTGCTGCTTTCAGGAATATGGTAGCCAACTCCAAACTGCAGTTTTTCAGGGGATCCTGGATTGCCGACTACCCGGATGCTGAGAACTACCTTGCCCTGTTTTACAGCCTGAATTTCAGTCCATCAGGGCCAAACTACACCCATTATTCAAATCCACAGTACGACAGCCTTTATGAACGTGCCATGAGGACCCTGACAGATAAAGACCGTTATGATATTTATTATCAGATGGACCAGCTGATAATCGATGAATCAGTTATAATTCCATTGTTCTATGACCAGGTTGTGCGTTTCATTCCGGTTGGACTGGAGGGACTGGGTACCAATCCAATGAATCTTCTCAGCCTGAAAAAAGCCCGATGGCCTTATCTTGACTGAATATAAATAATGCGGAATTTATAGTGAACATGCTTTGAAACCAGCACATTGAGAAAATCCCTAAGGCGGTCTGTTGACATTCTGGGTACAAATCATTTTATTTACCTCCAATTTCAAAACCACATCTATCAGTCCAATGTACAGAAATGTGTGGAAGGAATGCCACTCTTCAGTGTGCTCGATTACTTTTCTAAGCAAATCCGGTACCCGGATTACCTCTTTTACCGGCTTCAGGGTAAAGGATTTTATAATTACTGACAATGTGCTCGAAAAATTTTCTGAACCGGCAAAGGTAGTAATACGTTTTACCGGGAAAGACGGATCCTCTGAAATCGCCAGTAAGAGAATTTCCTATGCTGAACTGAAGAAATTAATACACAGTCCCACATCAGGTAAAGACCCGGGGTACCTGATACTGGAATGTAGCTTTAAAGAATTTGCTGAGATACCTGCACTGAAAAGCAGCAAGAAGTTCCGGTATGAGATAGGACATCCTGTGGCTATCCTGGGCTACCAGCTGGAACAGGAGAACCTGTCTATGAAGAACGGTATTATTTCTTCATGTTTCAGAAATTCAGATGTGAACTACCTGCAGGTGGATTGTTCCATTGTACAGGGGAATGCCGGCAGTCCGGTCATAGATCAGGAATCAATGGAAGTTATAGGGGTGATAGGACACAAGCTTGCAAGTATTACCAGGGGGTACCAGGAAATGATGCGGATCATCAATAAAAACCTGAAGATATTGAAAGATGCGGAAGGAAGGTTTGCTTTTGATGATATTGATCCTGTTCAGGTACTCATGGTTAACCAGAACCTGATTAAGCATATGTCTACTGAATTTTTTAAATCAGCGACCATGAGGGTGGGCTATGCCGCCGAATTATGCTCTTTAATTGATCTGTGTCCGGATACCGAAGATGATTCCTCATACGATATGGAAATGAATCCTGACGACCAGGTATCCGGGAATTAATGATCTGCGGTTATTTCTCCTCCTGATCACCCAGGTCAGCCATGATTTTTTCTATCTCAGATTCAGTCGATCTCAGCTTTTTTTTGCAGAGTTCCAGCAGGACGGTAACACGTTTTACCTTCTCAGCCAATTCATCTACATCCATCTCGCCGTCATCTATCCTGGCCAGAATGGTTTCTATTTCTGTTATTGCATCCCTGTAACTGATTTCTTTCTTACTCATCATATGTGTCTTTGCTTTGAACTTTGATTTTCTTTGTTTCTTATCAGATCTACCGGGGGATTACTCTGACAGGCAGAGTAAAATGGAAGGAACTGCCTTTTTCCGGCTCGCTTTCGACCCATATCCTTCCATTATGCATGACAACAAATTCCTTGCAGAGTATCAATCCCAGCCCGGTACCTTTTTCCTCTGCCGTACCCGATATGATCATGGATGTATCAAGTTCGAATAATTGCTGCATTTGATCTTCAGTCATTCCTATTCCCGTGTCTGAAACGGAGATTTTGACAAAACCGTTCTCAGGGACCGCAGCTATGGTAATACTTCCCTTATCAGGTGTGAATTTAATAGCATTATTAAGCAGGTTTCTCATAATTGTTGCAAGGAGGTTTTTATCGGCAAACACCATTATATCTTTCGGGATATCCTCAGTAATGCTGATCTCTTTCTTATTGGCATGTACGATGTTTACCTGTTTCGTCTCCGAGATCAGTTCTCTCAGGCTAAATTCCTCAGGATTGAACTCGATGTTGCCGGATTGTGACCTGGACCAGTCGAGGAGGTTTTCAATCAGCTGGTGGATATTTTTAGCTGCTTCATTAATGATCCGGACGTATGAACGGATCTCTTCAGCAGTGTAATCATCCGGATTTCCGCTGATCAGTTCGCTGAACCCCAGCAGGGCATTAAGTGGATTCCTCAGGTCGTGGCCTATTATCGAAAAGAACTTATCCTTGGTGGCATTTGATTTTTTCAGGTCAGTTTCTGATTCCTGGAGTTTCTTATTAGCCTCTTCCAGTTTATCGTTTTTCTCTGTAAGAAGGCGGTTCGTTTCTTTCTTAAGTAAATTTCTTTTATAAGTAACATACAGTGTATACAGGATCAGGAAGGTGATAAGGACCAGGAACAGGATAATGATCCTCTGTCTCGATACCAGCTTCTTCGTCAGCTCATTTTCAGTTTTTACCTGGTCTAGCTCTCCCTGGAAAGCTTCCACATTGAATTTTAACTGCATTTCTGTGAGCAGGGCCTGTTTTTCCTCTGACAGGATGCTGTCGCGGTAATCACTGAAAAGCTGATAGTTTTTAAGTGCTTCCTTATAGTTGGATCTCTTCGTGTAAAGTTCAGATAATCTCAGGTAGATCTCTTTCTTGACCCTGATTTCATGTACTTCCTCAGCCAGCTGAAGTCCTGATTTAAAATAATCTTCAGCAAGCTCATACCTCTCCATTTTAAAGTAAATATCTCCCAGGTTGGCATGCAGGCTGGCTAGTAAACTCAAGTCATTCAGTTCCTTGCTGATCTGCAGGGATTCCTCGTAGTAATCATGTGCCTGCTGGTAGTTTTCCATATAGTTGGATACTTCACCAAGATTGTTAAGAGCAACTGCCATCTGTTGCCGGTCATCCATTTCCCTGTGTATTTCATAAGCGGCAAGAAAGTAATCATATGCCCTCTCATATTCCTTCTTTTCATGGTATATAGCGCCGATATTATTTTTAATGGCCGCAACCATCTCCATATTCCCATGGTTCATTTGAATGAGCAGGGCAATATTGAAATATTCAAGTCCCTTGATGAAATCGGAAGTTCGTAAATGAATGACCCCTAAATTATTATAGAGATTTCCTATCTCAATACTATCTTCCAGTTCCTCGAATAATTTCAGGGAAGAGAAGTATAATTCCATGCTTTCTGTATAGTTGCCGAGAAGGTAAAAGGCATTCCCGACCATTTTCAATGATGTTGCGATACGTTGCTGGTCGCCCAGTTCTTCTGCCCCTCTCAGGGCATGATTGGCGTAGATCAGGCTGGTATCAAAAGATTTCTGCCAGTAAATCCTGGACAATTGATTGAACAGGTCGATCTTTTGTGTATCTGAAACGCGCCGGAGCTGCTCATTGAGGCTGTCTATCAGGTCCTGGTTCTGTCCTGATGCAACTCCTGCCATCACCAGTAAAAACAGGCTGAAAATTTTAATCCGGTATTTATTCATTCTGATTCTCTCAAATCCCCTTTTCGTGTGACTAATGTATAAATATCTTTGATAAATACCGTGTATTTTGTGATATTTTTATTTAATTGTGCTTCTCAGTTCTCCCTTGCTGAGGAGCGTTTTAATTTCATCGCCGGCCGATACCTGTTTTGCATCGGACAGGGCTTTTCCATTGAAGGAAGTAATGGAATAACCCATTTTAAGAACATGCCGGGGATCTATGCGTTTATTGATCTCACCCAGGGTAACCAGCCTGGCATCTTTAAGGTTGAAATAGTTTTTCAGAGAGAATTTCAGGGTTGAAAGCAGGTCCGTGATACCTGACGAATATACATTCATTTTATTTTGAAGTCCGATGGCAAGGTTCTGTTCCAGCCGGCTGATCCTGTTATTCTCAGTGAGAACGATATTATTTGCCATCAGGACAATCCTGTCCTGGTGCCCGGTAAGTTTTGTTTCAAATTCCAGGACACAGCTGATGAGAAATTCAGCGGCTGCTGTGGGGGTTTTTAACTGCTGATGTGCCACCATGTCCGTAATGGACTCATCCTGTTCATGGCCGATCCCTGTCAGCACAGGCAGGGGGAACTGGGCAATGTGGGAAGCCAGTTCGTAATTATCGAAACACGCCAGGTCCGACCTTGATCCTCCTCCCCTGATAATTACTACTGCATCGAAGATGTGCTCGAATGCGAATATACGTTCCAGCGAGCTGATCATCGAGGCTTCAGCCTGTTCTCCCTGCATGATGGACTGGAAGAGCACACTGGAAAAACGGTATCCATACGGATTATTATCAAGCTGATCCTGGAAATCCCTGTACCCTGCAGCAGTTGCGGAAGATATGACGGCAATCTTTTGCGGGACAAGGGGGAAGTACAGCTCCTTATTCATAGTGAATATCCCGTCTTCCTTCAACCTGCGTATGATTTCCAACCGTTTTTTCTCCTGGTCCCCCAGTGTATAACTTGGATCTATATCACTGATATTCAGATTGAATCCATACAGCTCGTGAAACTCGACCCGGACCAGCACCATGACCTTTATTCCCTCTTCGAAACGGTAGCCGGTAGTGCTTTCAAAATAGGACCTCAGCATGCCGCATTTAGATGACCATATGACTGCCCGGGCCCTGGCAGTAATCTTGTCCGATTTTTCATCTTTCTCAATGAGTTCCAGGTAGCAGTGCCCTGCAGGATTAATTTTAAGTTCACTTATTTCCCCTACGACCCAGATAGTTGAAGGGAAGGCATTCGAAATCGCTGATTTTACGGATTTGTTCAGCTCTGAGAGACTGATGGTATGCCTGGAATCTTTATGCATTCATTTACATTTTCAGTAGTTTGATGCGCCTGTGGCTGCCGGCAGTTTCCACATCAATTATGTAAAATCCGGGCTGAAGCCGGCTGAGACCATTTATCATGATGATCCCGGAAGCCGGCACCGGGCGTTCAAAACTGAGGGCGAGTTTACCAGAGAGCTCAAAGAAATTGATTTGCGCCATACCGGGAAGGCCTGAACCTATCCTGATGTTCAGAAAATCATAACAGGGATTGGGGAACACTTCCAGTTCAGAGGAATTCTGTAATCTTTCATTATAAATACCGCTGATGATGCTTTCTGCGACCAGGAAATCAGGCAGGCCATATCCATAGTGTTCATCAGGATAATGATATCTATCAGAACTTTGTTCTATCGATTGTTTGATCTCATAATTGGTGACCAGGGGGTATTTCTGCCATAGACAGGCTGCCATGCCTGCAATAAGCGGAGAAGAAAATGAGGTCCCGTTACCCCTCCCGGTAGTATTATCACTTCGGAAGAGGAGGGCCTGGTATCCGACAGCCAGAGTATTGGGTTTTACGCGCTGGTCCCAGGTGGGCCCATAACTGGAGAACCCGGCTATTATTCCATTGGTATCTACAGCTCCTACTGCCAGAACACCCTCTCCGTCTGCCGGTGCAATCATGTATTTCCATGCCTTTTCCCCTTCATTCCCGGCACTGTTGACAACCAGTATGCCTTTCTTCGCAGCCAGGTTTGCAGCTCTTGTTACCAGGCTTGTCATGCCGTCCATATCCTGGTAGATATAGGATTGTTCGGCATCATCAAACCAGGAATAACCGATGGATGAATTAATAATGTCAGCCCCGGCACTGTCGGCAAACTCCGCTGCCGCCAGCCAGTTTATCTCTTCTATCCTTGATTCCGAGCGTACATCCTCAGAGCGCAGCAGCAGGAAACCGGCCTGTGGAGCCGTGCCGATCAGTGTCCCCGGGATATTACCTCCCATCAGTGATAAGACGCTCATTCCATGTGAACTCTGTGTGAAAAAATCCGCTTCGGGATCGACAAAATCCCTATAGGCGATTATCTGCCCGTTGGCTCGCAGTGAGTCAAATGCACTGAGGGAATCAACCCGGTTAAAACCGCCATCAAGAACGGCAATGATCATGTCTTTGCCCTTAAATCCCTGCTCATGCAGGAAATCCCCATGCATAAAGCTTATCTGTTTTCCCGAGCTGCCATAATCCTCACCGGATTGAAAATCGTTAATTCCGGCAGTGTTGCCGGGCTTAAGCACAGGTGCCGGGTAATAATAAACCAGTTCTATGTTGCTGATGTAGTTTTTACCGGAGAGCTTATCTGCCAGGAGAATGTCATTAGTCTCAACGGCAGCAGCATTGAACCATTTAGAGATGAGAAGGACCTTCAGGCCAAAGGATTTCAAGGAGTCTGATAAGGCCCTGGATACGGGAAGGTCATTGCTCTCAATGGGTATCCCCTGGCTTATGCGGCGCTGAATAGCCCGTGCAGAAAGAAATTCTTCAGGATGGTAGATGCTGTATCCCGGGTCCTTTTCTTCGGAGAATTCAATCCAGTATTTATAAGAGGTATACTGCGAAAAGAGTATGGTACAGGGTATGAAGAGCATCCCGGTAAGCAGGATAGTGAATCTATAAACCTTGTACTTTCTATGCAATTTTACAGCCTGTTATACCTGAGCAATAATTATCTGTTTCCTGGGATGATGTTGTTAATATCGGGTTCCGGTATGGTACCCATATCGTTTTCAATCTGTTTCTGAAAATCCAGAGCCTTTTTATAATATACCTCTTGATCAAGGTTGATCCCGTTTTCATAATTCAGCCGGTATTCCAGTTTTCCTTCATCATTGTAAAATTCCCATGGTCCATCCATTTTCCCTTCAGAATACCTCCCCTTTACTACAATATCTCCCATCCTGTTATACAGTATATAATCTCCATGTATCTCACCCATCATCATATTGCTTTCGAGCCTGAGTGAAAAATCCTCATAGTACTGTTTCCATGATCCGTGGGCAAGATCATTTTTCCATTGTTTTGCCTCGGCAATTATCCCATCCGGGTAATATACATAAGATTCACCCTGCTTATTTCCCATGACATAATTCTCTGAAAAGGTAAGATCTTGTGTATAATAGGAATAATAGCCCCAGGTACTGTCCTTTGTCTGGTTGAAATATCTTCCTTCTGCAGCAAGCTTTCCGTTCCGGTAAAAAAGCCGTGCATAGCTGTGTATGCCGTCCAGATCATAGTTCATCATGGCTTTGATCCGGCCATTTTCATAGTACCTGTAAAATTCACCAAGAGGTTTGCCGTCCCTGAAAAAGCCCCTGTAAATCAGAATGCTGTCCGGGGTATATTTTTTCCAGTATCCCTGCATAAGCCCGTCCTGATCTCTCCGGTTCCAAACAGTATCGATTTGTGCATCAATCCTGCATGAAGAG
>CAZILN010000184.1:0-9588 GCA_964540005.1 uncultured Bacteroidaceae bacterium
TGCTTTGGGAGCAGGGGGTCGAGTGTTCGAATCATTCCACCCCGACAGCTGATAATCAAAAGGTTAGAATGTATGTCTAACCTTTTGATTTATGCCAAGTTTGAACAAGGTTTGAACTTTTAATGGATGATGGCGAAAGAATCAATGACTATTGGATGAGATTTTTGATCCGGAAAGATGCAGAATGTGAATGAATAAATCATTGCTGGGTTCTAATAGAGTAAAGTAATAAATATTCCTCCCCCAAATAAATGGAGCAATCAAACAGGCCAGTTTTCCTGGGCTAACCTCCCCTGTATTATGGTATCTAATAATCGGACCATTATTGATCATTACTCAAAAAGTCTTTGTTATTTAAATAGATGAAATTGAATAATCGGTTAATACCGTTTAAATCGCCAACCTAGTCCTTTACACACCGGACAGATAATCCCTTCCGCTTGCTGTCATAGCCCCTGCCAATATCTTTCCGGTTGTCATCCAGAGAACGTTTCCAGGCATCCACTTTGTCGTAGTTTGTTGACGTCCAGAAATAGGCATCATCCATAATGTCATCAAAGGCTCCGTCTCCATACGGGCGGTATCCGGCCATGACCAGTTTAAAGCCAGTAAGGATTTCATGAAGACTCTCATCCTTCATTGGCCTCCATCCCATTTTATCAAGTGCTTCCTCTGGTACACCCATGTTCTTCTCCAGTTCCTGCCACTCTTCATCAGAAGGCAGATGCCATCCATCGGGACAGGCCTTGACGGCTACCTCCCAGCTGTATAATCTCCCGTACTTATTACAGATCATCGGATCATCGTCATAACACCATGACCCGTCACGGGATTCAAAATTCAGGTTTTCAGCCATCCACCATACATCTCCTATCTTAACAATCTGGTATTCCTTGCCATCCCTTTCATCTTTAAATGTGCTTTCGATGGATGAATACTGGGCAAAAAGGCTAATGGTTCCGAACAATGCGGATAAAACAAAGATTACAGTTACTCTTTTCATGATTCTACTCTATTAATTAATAATGAATTATATACAGAACAATTTATTCATATCTGAGCGATCTTGCCGGATTGATATTGGCCACCCAGACCACTTGTCCGTTTATCGTCAGCAGTGAAAGCAAAATGATCAGTACAGCCGGAAGGATAAAAAACAATGCATTTATTTCAATGTGAAATGCAAAGTTTTGCAGCCATTTATTCATCAGGAACCAGATGACCGGGCATGAAACAAGAACCGCTACCAGGTTCAGGATCAGGTAATCTTTAGAAAACAAAACAACAATATGCCAGACCCTGGCCCCGTTCACTTTACGGACACTAATCTCGTTGGTCCGCTGTGCCGTTTCGAAAATGGAAAGACCAAACAGCCCCAGACAGGCTATGATTACCGCCAGCAAAGTAAATATCCCGAATATCCTTTCAAAGGTCTGCTCAATTCGGTATTGCTTGTTAAAATAGTCCACCATTGAAGTATAAACGAATGGATTACCTGGCAGCATCTCATCAAATTTCGTCTGAACAAATTCAAGCAATTCCTGGAGGTTTTCAGTATGGTTTAACCGGATAGCATAAAAACCCGGCGGTATCCCGATATGGTAAATGACAGGCTGGATCTCATATTTGAGCTTGAGCTGATGAAAATTTTCGATGACTCCAACAACCTGAAGTGGTGTTTCCATAACCATCAGGGTCTGGCCAATGGCTTCCCGGGGACTACCCAGGTCAAAAAACTCCACTGCTTTTTCATTCAGAATGACTTCAATGAATTGCCTTCCGGTATCACTCTTAAAATTTCTTCCAGCCAGGATATCAATCTGGTATGTTTGAAAAAAGTTGTAATCAACCCTGCAGCCCCTGATAAATTTAGATGATTCCGGCGGCTGGTCCTGCCTTCTCACAGGGAAGGTATACCAATAATCCCGTCCAGGTTCGAACGATAATGTAACACTTTCTATCTGGTGATGCTTCATCAGTTCGGCAAAAAAAGTTTGCTCAACTTCATCGAAATTCTCCGCTCTCTCCACCTCTGCTTTATGCATCAGGATAATATTTTCCGGATTGAATCCCAGGTCATGCCTGATCATATACCTGATCTGGGAATAGACGATCAGGGAGCCGGAGATCAGGGCTAACGAGATGACCAGCTGGAAAACAATCAGGGCTTTCCTGATGCCAATCCCCCTGGATGTGCCCTTGAGGACACCCCTGAGTATACTGAGTGGACTAAAATGTGATAACAATAAGGACGGATATATCCCGGAGAGAAAAATACCAACCACAAAAATTATTGCAAGGATCCACCAAAAATCTGAATCGAACAGGAATTGATAGGTGATCGGTTTGCCAACAAGGTCTTCAAAATAAACATAAGAGAATTGTACGATGGATAAAGCCAGTGCGAGTCCGACCAGGTTGATAAGGACCGACTCTATGAGGAACTGGGCAACCAGTTGCCTGCGGAATGCTCCGTGAATCTTCCTGAGACTGACCTCTCTGGCCCTTTCGATGGCCTTGGCTGTTGTGAGATTAATATAGTTAAACCAGGCCAGTATCAAAATAAATATGGCTATGATAGTCAGGTAATAATTAATTTTTGTATTTCCCCTTACCTCAGGCTCCATGACAAGATCATCCGAACTCAGGTAAATATCTGATAGCGGTTGAAAATCATATTCATGCTGAAGGTTCATCTGTTCCAGGAACTCACCATAATACCTATCCCTGATTTCATGTGTTTTCTCTTTCAGGAATTCAAGGTCTGTTCCCGGCATCAGTTTAAGATAGGTAAAGAAGGCGTTAAATCCCCATGCCTGCTGAACATTATCATCACCTACTATTTCATGGATGGAAAGGAGAAAATCAAAAGTAATATGGGAATTTTCAGGGATATCCTGAAAAATACCTGTGACGGTGTATTGAATACCTCCTTCCCCGTCATCAACAAGGATCACTTTAAATACAGGATTCTCGTCCCCAAAATACTTCCTCGCCATGGATTCAGAGATTACTACTGTGTTTGGCTTGCTGAGGGCTGTGGCAGGATTTCCAACCAGCAAAGGGAATGAAAACATGGTTAAGAACGAAGAATCAGCATAATAAACCAGGTCCTCCAGATAACTGTTCTCCTCATAGGTAACCACCACCTCATCCTCCTCATGCAATCGGGCATAATCAATTACTTCCGGAAGCTCTTGTTTCAGCACTTTTCCCAACGGCATCGCAACCTGAGCATTCTCATATTGTAACTCGTGGTTGCTGTAATTCTTAAGCGTAATCCGGTAAATTTGCCCGGCCTGCTCATGAAAATTATCATAACTTGTTTCAAAGGCCACATATTGAAAGATCAAAATACACACTGCCATACCGAATGCCAGACCAAATAAGTTGATGATCGAAAAAACCTTGTTTTTTCGGAAGTACCTCCAGGCAATGGTCAAGTAATTTTTCAACATGCTGTATTGAATATTTGTGATAATACCCTGAAAGAGTCAATTAATGTACCAAACATACTCATGTGACTGATTTACTGCATGTTGATAATTTCTTAAAAAATAATAATGTAAAAATCGTCTCATTTTGATCCTATTATTTGTCTCAAATTGAGACTAATGATAACTTGCTTTTAAATTGGTTTACGTTTTATTCAGAATGAGATATATGCAACCAGTTAATGCCAGGATACTGGTGATTGATGATGATAAAGACATCCTTGCCACGTCCATGATGATTCTGAAAAAGCATTTTTCAGAAGTGATTACGCTCGAACATCCGGATGGCCTTAAAGGGCTAAATCTGATTGGTGATGCGGATGTAATTATCCTGGATATGAATTTTAAGCCGGGAGCAACCTCTGGTGAAGAGGGTATTGCCTGGTTGAAAAAAATACTTGAGATCAATCCCACTGCCCATGTCCTTATGGACACGGCATATGGTGATATAGAACTTGCTGTAAAAGCTATTAAAATCGGAGCCATTGATTTTCTTGTTAAACCCTGGACAAAAGAAAAATTTTTAGCAACTGTCATGGCAACATACCAGTTGAGTAAAGCTCAGAAGCAGGTGAAAAAACTTAAAAACAGGGAGCAGGTCCTGATCAATGACCTGGAAAAAGAATACCCAAAACTGATCACCTTTTCAAAGAGTATGAGACCTGTTCTGGAGGCTATCCGGAAGGTATCCCCGACAGATGCCAATGTGATCATCCTGGGTGAAAATGGGACGGGTAAAGAATTGGTGGCCAGAACCATTCACCGGGAATCGCTTCGAAAAGAGGAACCCTTCATATCTGTTGATCTTGGAGCACTTCCGGAAACACTTTTTGAATCAGAACTTTTCGGTCATACTAAAGGAGCATTTACCGATGCCAGGGAAGAGAAACCGGGCAGGTTTGAGATAGCCTCCGGTGGCACATTATTTCTTGACGAAATCGGAAATTTATTACCCACTCTCCAGTCAAAATTGTTAACTGCTATTCAGAACCGGGAAGTGACCAGGGTTGGAAGCAATGAAAAGATTCCTGTGAATATCAGGCTGATATCAGCAACCAATAAGCCCATTCACCAGATGGCAGAAACAGGTGAATTCCGCCAGGATCTGCTGTACAGGATCAATACGGTAGAGATCCGGATTCCACCCCTGCGGGAAAGAAGAGAAGATATCGTTGAATTATCCAATCATTACATGAAGATCTTTAAGAAAAAATATAATAAAACTGAACTGGAGATTGGAAATGAAACCTATAAAAACCTGCGTGAGTATTACTGGCCTGGTAATATAAGGGAATTAGCCCACGCAGTCGAAAGGGCTGTTATCATGAGTGAAGGAAAACTTTTGCATCCGAAGGATTTTATGTTGGGGCAAACGAGCCAGGAACATCAGCTGGAAACTTTGAAAATAGAGGATATTGAAAGGAGAGCCATCATGAATGCAATGAAAAAAGGGTATAAAAACATGAACCAGTTGGCAAACGAAGTGGGATTGAGCAGGAGCACACTGTTCAGGAAAATAAAAAAATATGGATTACGATGATGAAGGGGATTTCATATAAGATCAATATACTGGGAAGGATCATCCTTATACTGGGACTGGGATTTGCAGCTATCATTGTTCTGACACAAACCCATTTCTGGTCGACTTCCATATGGATCGCACTGGTCATGCTCATGTTGATTGTTGAATTGTTCATTTTTCTCCATAGGTCAAGAAATGCATTGAAGGAATTCTTATTATCGATCAACCAGGAGGACTTCAGCAATGTATATTCGGCTGATGAATCTGATGCTGAAATTATCCAGGCATACCGGTTGATCCTTGACAAATTCCGTGACCTGCGAATAAAGAAAGAATCGCATTATCATTACCTGTTACGAATCGTTGAGCATGTTGATACAGCCCTGATCTGTCTGGATCACAATGAAAACGTCCAGCTGATAAACAAATCTGCCAAGGATTTGCTGAAAATACATGATATAAAAGACCTGAAACCACTGTTGAAAATTGATAAAAAGCTTGTAGATACGATTCGTGAAATTCGATCCGGGCATAAAGAACTTGTTAGGATGATTCGACAAGGTAAATTACTGAATATCTCAGTACGGGCCACAGAATTCATCCTTGAAGATGAAAAACTTAAACTAGTAACACTTCAGGACATTAAATCGGAACTGGAAGAACAGGAAGTCGAATCGTGGCAGAAACTGGTTAGGATCCTCACACATGAGATCATGAATTCAACTGTACCTATCACTAATATGGTTACAATTGCCCGGGAAATCCTGGCAGATACTCAGGGAGATACCAAACCCATTTCCGGACTGAGTGAGGAAGAGATAAACGACCTGATAGAAAGCCTGAAAACTGCTGAATTGCGTGGTAAGGGATTGATGAATTTTGTTAAAACCACCAAAAGTCTTACTCAAATTTCAAAACCTTCATTCCGGGAGGTCTCAGTAAATAACCTGTTTTCAAGGATTCATAAGTTGTTCAAACCGGAAACTGATCAAAGGAATATTCAGCTGAAAATAATCTATTGTCAACCTGATATTCTGATCAAGGCCGACCTTGAGCTGCTGGAACAAGTCATTATAAATCTGATCAGAAATGCTATTGAGGCATTAGGTCAGACTTCTGATCCGGGGATTGAACTGAAAGCGGGAGACAAATACCATAGCAAAACCATTATCAGTGTCCGGGATAATGGTCCTGGCATTGAAAAAGATAAGTTGGACCAGATCTTCATTCCGTTTTTCTCTACGAAGAAAAATGGATCAGGGATAGGTTTGAGTCTTTCCAGGCAAATAATGAAATTGCATAAGGGACGTATCGAAGTGGAAAGCGAACCAGGAACAGGTTCATGCTTTACCCTTGAAATATAAATATAAATATTCAAACAGCGTATACCTAATTGGGAAAACCGGCAGCTATGACCATCCTTCGCCGGAATGAGATATATTAGGCAAACTTCAGAATACCATTGCATTTAGTTGGTCAACCAGAATCGGCCTGTGGTCAGGTTGTCCATTAATTCCAAATTAGCATTTCATTCTTTTAGCAAGGATTTTGTGAATGAACTCTATAAATAGAGACCATCGAGCTAGCTGCGGATATTAAGAATATTTCTATTACTGATTTGAGTATAGATTCGGAAGTCTTTATACTTGAATGTCCAAGATATTCCTGAACCAACCGTAATCTTTACCTTTATCCGGAAGATGTTCTGATAGTAACATCTTTGCTTACTCTGGAATTCCAAAATTCAAGCATTTTCTGAGCAGCAACCTGTTCGTCTACTTTTGTATATTTAAGGAAGTTCCGTTCGGTTCTGTGGCCGCTGATTTTCATAATAAAGAGGGTAGGAGTGCCCTTCAGATATTCATTGGTACAGAATGATCTTCTGCAGGTGTGGGAAGCAATCAGTTCATGTTTTTTATATGTTTTGTCAACTCGTTCAGCTCCTCTTTTCTGGGTAATGATAATCTCCTCATTTATTCCAGCTTCTTCTGCGATACCTTTGATAAGTTTATTGAACTCATTCATATGTATGCCTTCAGGTATTCCGCCATCGTATTTGTGGATGATCTTTTTTGCTGTGTCATTAATCGGGATAACAACATGATTCATGGTCTTACCCTGCCGCAAATGGATAAAATCTCCTTTGATGTTAGCTGGCTTAATATTGCTGAGATCTGAATAGCGTAGCCCTGTATAACATCCAAGTACGAACAGGTCCTTCACTCTTTCTCGTTCAGTATTATCCGTCAAGTCCAGGTTATAGATAATATTGATCTCACCTTCTGTCAGGTAAATATTCTCAACCTCCTCCTGGTATACTTTGAAATCACTTGTATCAATCGGATCAATGATATGCTTCCTTGAGCAGTCCCTTAAAAAGATTTTGAGGTTTTTAAGTGTTTTGCCAACCGTATTAACTGCCAATCCTTTCTCTCCATCAGGCTTTACAGCGTCATGGCTAAGGTATTTCATAAACCTTTGATAGAAGTTGTAGTTAATGGATTTAAATTCAAGCTTTGATCTGCTCCATTGCTCATAGCCTTTGAGATGTTTCTTAAGCGCATGATAATCGTTGACTGTATGTTTGCCGACCCTGGGACTTTTAGCTTTGATATAATCCTCAAAATATTCAAAGAGATCCTTCTTGCCAGTTTTATCCTGCTCTTCATTGATTCCATAAAATATATTTAATACATATTCAGGATTGGGTTCAATCCCTTCATCCTGGGCATTGCTAACAATGCTTTCAATCTCCAGTTTAATTTTCCTGATGTGTCTATTGAGTGTGTCGTATTTGGGATGACTTCTGCGTAATTCATCATTCTCAAAATCCCAGTATTTGATTTCTATTCTCCTGTTGGTGTTGATTAAGATCCGCTTGTCACGACTGTAATTATACTGGACATATACCGGTGTCTTACCATCACGTGTTGAAACATTGTGCTTTTTAACAAGAAGTTTTATCGAGGCCATGTTCTGATTCCTAATATTTGTCTCGCAATTAGTCTCGCAAACTTGAATTAAGCTTGTATAATACGAATATACAAAATTTGTATAAATCTTCTAAAAATCCAGTATAATAGGCACTTTGAAGTAAAGTGAAGTAAACCTGGGTAAATGGTTCTTGCGGTCTCGTCGTCACCGCAAGTAACATTCAATTAAATCATTTTTGAAACAGACTTAATTATTCCTTTTGCAACAGGGATGGAGACCAGTTGGATCAGTGCAATTATAAGCAAGGCATATTTTAGGGCAAAAGTCTTTGATACATACCTGGCGAGTACAATAAACAATACAAGGCCGAATGCCCGGCCAACATATAATCCGAATTCATGATTGAAAATATAGGCAAATTCATTTCTGTTTTCCTTTTTCGATAATGCATCGATTACTTTTAATTGAATTGGGAAATAAGCCAGATCGTGGAGCGGCTGAAACAATATTTTGCAAAGCATGAAAATAATTACTCCGATTGCCGAGAACATGATGGTATTAACCAGGGCACCCGTGGCAAATATCACAAGGCCTATTGAAAAGATATAAATCCGGTGTTCCGGTTTCGATATCCTTCCTAAAACATAAAGTACAAGGGCAGTAATAATGCCGCATACCGATTGAATACTGCCCAGTTCATCTTCGTTGCCAACAAGGGTCATGATCAATATGGCTGGGGCAGTGACAAGGTATCCCTGGGCAGTTCCCTTCAGACTGGCAAGAAAAAGCATTTTGCGCCATAACTTATCAAATTTCAAGAATATGAATTTCTTTTGCCGGGGATTCATAAACTTCTCCTGGTGAATGACTATGGAAGAGATTATGGTCAGGAGAAATACACAGGCGGTTACAATTTTATAGGCCGTATTGGCAGTGCCCCCAAACCAGTTTGACGTCTCTGTTTTTACAATAAACACACCAATAAAGAAGGGTACTACAATATAGGTCAGCGTGTAAAAGAAAGTCTCCACTCCATAATAATAGTTCCGCGTTTTATCGTTTGTTGTATTCAGGGCCAGGTAATCCCTGTTGGCCCAGAAGAATCCGAAGGACGAGCCCATCAGGAATCCGGCAATTCCTACCCCGGCAAAACTGATTTGTTCAAGCAGCATCATCGCAAGCAGGGATACTCCGCTTAAAAGCATTCCAAATGAATACAGGCGGGATATCCTGATCTTATTCAGTAAAAATCCATTGATCAAAAAGGTGAAGGGGATCCCTGTATAAACGGTCAGCTGATAAAAAGCTACCATTGACGGATCCGATGAATTCCGCATAATATAAGCGCCGGCAAATATATCGATAACAGGCAATACAAATGCGTATATCATATTGGTTATCAGCAGTATACGCATATCTCTGGGATATGTGTTGAATACCTTTACTTCACCGGCCAGTTTAAAGAAAGGGAAAAACAGAATTTTCAGTATTCGCATCTCTACTTTTTTAAATCTCCTGTAAACTTGAAAGAATTTCAGTAATGGAAAGCCTTCCTGCGCAGATTACCTCATCAGAGGCCCCGTAATAAATGCTTATTTCATCTCCGTTAACGATATGTCCGTTTGTGAAAACCCCCTT
>CAZILN010000185.1:0-52322 GCA_964540005.1 uncultured Bacteroidaceae bacterium
GAGAGCGGGTTGTTTGATGTAGCGGATAAAGAGGGCAGAGATTATAATGATCCGCTTAATACTATTCTTAACAAGCGTCACTGGCTGCGTAAACCTCAATATCAATTTTCGTGGGATTGGAATCCGAACATGATAAACATAGGGATAACCGGAGATGTGAGGCTTGAATGGAAAGAAACGGCCCGCCTGGACCAGGTAGTTACCTATGTAAAGATGAATGATGATCTTTCCTCTGCGGAATTAACCATCCGTCCCTTTATTCAGGGCTTATCTGAAAAAACAAACCTTACGGTGGAGGCAACAATTGCAGAAACCAACCAGAAAGTTATAATTCAGGACACCTTAACAAAGACACTCCGACCATTCGAGCTAACAATGAAAGTGGACAATCCTGAGCTCTGGTGGCCGGTTGGATATGGGGCACCAAACCTGTATACGGTTAAAATAGAGCTTAAGGAAGACGAGAAAGTGATAGATGCCGGTTCGCGGCGTATCGGCTTCCGCAAAATTGAAGTTGACAGGTCATCTCATCCGGTGGCTGGCAACTATTTTACAGTGAAGGTAAATAATCATAAGATTTTCATGAAAGGGGGCAACTGGGTGCCGGCCGATATGATTTACAGCAGTGTTACCAGGAAAAGGCTGGAAAAACTTGTGGACCTGGCTGTAGATGCCAACTTCAACACACTCCGTATATGGGGTGGGGGACAATTTGCCGGTAATGATTTACTCGATCTCTGTGATGAAAGGGGATTGCTGGTATGGCACGATTTCCTTTTTGCCTGTGCCGAATACCCGGGTGACAAGCTTGAGTTTTATAATTCTATCAGGAATGAAGTTACATGGGCTGTACGTGAGTTTGCTCATCATCCTTCGCTTATCATCTGGTGTGGAAATAATGAGATGGAGTTGGGGACCTTCTCCTGGGGATATGACGCCCGCGGTAAAATTGTACCGGATTATATTTTATATCATCATCTTATTCCCGTAATCGTAAAAAACGAAAATCCTGAAATTTTCTACTGGCCAAGCTCACCTTATTCTGAAGACTATGAGGATCCTGTGAGTCCGATAACCGGCGATCAGCATCCATGGAGTGTTTCGCTGGGATCTGATGATACTGATTTCTATGCCTACCGTAAGTATGTGGATCGTTTTCCGAATGAAGGTGGATTTCTCGGAGCAAGTTCCCCTGCCACCCTGCGACAGTTTCTGCCTGAAGACGAGCAATATATACGATCCGTAACATGGGATCATCACGATAACTTCGTTAACTTCTGGGGCGACAGAGATATAACCTACAGATCCTTTGAGTACTGGCTTGGCAAATCCTATAATCAGGTATCCTTTGATGAATATATATTTGGAAGTGCCCTGCTGCAAGCCGAAGCTTTAACTGAATATATCTCAAATTACCATAGAAGAATGTTTAGTTCATCCTGTGCTATCTTCTGGATGTACAACGACAGCTGGCCTGTAACGCACGGCTGGACTATTGTAGATTATTACAACCGCAAAAAACTGGCCTATCATCCCGTCCGAAGGGCTTTTTCTCAACTATGTGTTTCAGTGACTGAAGAAGCCGGTAATATAAATGTGTATGGCATTAACGACAAAGCTGAAGAATGGCAGGGTACATTACAGTATGGTATTTTCAGAACAGAAGGAGGTTATTTAATCAATGAAAATAAAGAAGTGACCCTGGCTGCAAATGCTTCAACTCTTATCGCTACATTTGATAAAAGTACTTACGAAAAGGCAGGATACACAGATCACGGGGCTTTCGCGGTACTTAAAAAGAATGACATTCCCCTTGCTCAGTACAAGATGCTGATGGAGAAATTTAGGAATATAGAATTCAAGAAACCACAGATAAGCATTAATTATGAGGGAGACAATGCAATTCTCACTTCTCCGGTATTTGTTTGGGCTGTTTGTATTGATATTGACGGAGAGGCTTCAGTGAAGGATAATTGTTTTGATCTGCTTCCTGATGTTCCGTATTATGTAAAGCTGGATAAGGGACAGAAGGTATCAGTCAAAGAAACAGGCAGCGAGCTAATGTTACAGCTAAATACAAATTAAAAAGATACCCCTTGTAAATATTAATTATAAAACAAATAATTTATAATGAAAACCATAAATCGCAGAAGCTTCCTGGCATCTGCTGCTGCCTTTTCAGCAATAAGCATTTTAAAACCATCGATAGTATTTGGCTCTAAGTTAAATTCCTCGATCCGGCTGGGAATCATCGGATGTGGAAATCGGGGAACTGATGTTATCACTGATATGGTAAATCACACATCAGCTAAAATAATCGCAATGGCTGATCTGTTCGGATACCAGCTGGAAAAAGCCAAGCCCCGGTTTGATCAGCTAAACAAAGATAACGATGGTGTAGCTGTAGATAAATCGAAGCTTTACCAGGGATCTGAAGCGTACATACAACTGGCAGATAATCCGGATGTAGATGCCATTCTCATCTCATCTCCTGCATATACTCATCCCGGGTTTTTGGAGGCGGCCGTTAAGGCCGGGAAACATGTTTATTGTGAGAAACCTGTTGCTCCGGATGTCGATGGATGTCGAAAGATTATTCAGGCCGGAGAAATAGCACAAGGCAGGCTTAGCATAGCAATCGGGTTTCAAATCAGGCATGCAAGTCCTTATGTGGAAATGGCTGAACGAATCCGCAGGGGGGATATTGGCGAGGTGGTAAACGTGCAATTGTATTATATATCTTCCGGAAGTGGGAGAAGGGTTCAGCCGGTTGGAGATTCACCGGAAGAATTCATGATCCGCAACCATTTTCATTTCAGTGAATTGTCTGGTGGGATATTGCTTGACCAGGGAATTCATATGATAGATATCTGTAATTGGATACTGAACGAAAAACCGGAAAATGCAATCGGCAGGGGCAACCGGAAAGGAGAACCCGATTTTGGGAACACATATACCAACTACCAGGTGGTATACGGGTATCCTGAAGCAAGGAATGTGAGCGTACATTCCACCCAGGTAGGTCCGAAATTCAGCGATGTCTGTTGCCGGTTTATCGGCTCAAAGGGAATTGCTGAAGCGCATTACAGTCGCGGAGTTTATATTGAAGGGGAAAATCAGTGGGATTCCGGTATTTTATGGGGACAGGCACCTGATCCTGAACTAATCGCAGCCGGCGCCTTTTCTGATTCTCTCCATGATGCCACTCCAAATAAAGTAAAAGCATTTATAAACAGTATTGAAAGCGGAAATCTTATAAATGAAGCACAATCAGGTGCACGGTCCACCATGTCCGCAATAATGGGAAGAATGAGCGCCATTTCAAGGGAGGAAATTAGCTGGGATAAAATGTATTCATCCAATCAAAAGTTCATTATAGATCTGAATCTGGAACAGTTTAATAATTAATTATTTGAATATGAAAAACAAACACATTCTCTATCTGCTGGTTATCCTTGTTCTGATATCAGGATGTAAGCCTAAGTCCAATGAAATTCCAAAAGAGGAAAATCTTCCAATTGAACTTTTTAATGGTGAAGATCTTTCCGGATGGATTGTATATGGAAATGAAAAATGGTATGTCGAAAACGGTCTCCTGATCTGTGAGAGCGGACCGGAAAAGGGATATGGCTACCTTGCAACGGATGCGTATTATAAAGATTTTGACCTGTCGGCTGATTTCAGACAAATATCAAACGGGAACTCCGGGATTTTCTTCAGATCTACAGTTGAAGGGACAAAAGTATCCGGCTGGCAGGTTGAAGTAGCTCCAAAAGGTCACGATTCCGGTGGTATATATGAATCCTATGGAAGAGGATGGCTGGTACAGATACCTGAAGAAAAGGAACAATATCTTGAGGAAGGAGCATGGAATACTATGCGTATTAAAGTCACGGGAGCAGAAGTTACTACCTGGCTTAATGACAACGAAATGATTCACTTGAACGATAGCCTGATCGGGACGGCCGATGGGCGGATTGCCCTCCAGATCCATGACGGAGGAGGGATTAAGGTTCAATGGAAAAATATTATTGTTACTCCTTTATAGTCTCAGGACATTTTAATCCTGAGAGTACTTCTTTCGCCCACCCGATATATTCAGGCCGTTCTTCAAACTGGTAGGCAGCAAATACCCTCAGGCCGGTAAGTTTTCCGGCATTTATCAACTCAACATAGAGTCTCAGGACCGTTTTGAATTCATCCTCGGTCAGCCAGCGGCCTCCTTCCGGACCGGATCTCAGGTAGAGTCCCGCGATCATGGGTATATCGGGATGGTGTTCCAGTCCAGCAGCCAGATGTTCCCTGGCACCTGCCATGAGTTCGGGATCGTTTCCCCATAGGTTCAGGATCACCCCGTCAATGTCGAAGTCAAAAGCATGGCGGCCCTGGTTCCGGTGCGGGTAATGCGGAACCCATATCATTAAGTCCGGATTAATTCCTTTGGCAGCGGCAATGATTTCACGCCACTGATCTTCTGTACGGTGCCCTTCCTCAACCTCATCGTAAAAATCACTCAGGTACAATCCCAGGATACCGGGATGTTCCAGGGATAATTCTGCGATCCACACAGCATGCTTTAAGGATTGTTCATGCGTCCAGCCCCAGGCTGCCCTTTCGATCTTGGCAAACACATATTTTACGCCAGGTATCTGAAGCAATTTGTACATATGGGTTTCCTCCCAGCTTTGACCGGTATATGCCTGGTCATGAGACCAGATAAGGTTAAATCCAAGTTCCTTTACCAGATTGGTCGGGTCGACATCCTTCCGGTGGTTCCACAGGGAGATCAGGCATTCCCCATCGTATTTTTCAAAAGACTGAGTACCGGCAATGGACTTATCAGAAAGTTTTTCCGGCACCACAGCAACTGTTAACACTTCTTCTGCAGGAAAATTGCCGGATGTTGAGGACTGAGACTGTGCGCCGACAACTGACAGTCCGGATATAAAGAGTCCCAGTGCAAAGAAGATGATCAGGAGTTTGTTTTTGTCAGGTCTCATGTGTTAATAATTTTTAAGTAAGTTTCATAGATATTGTTAATTCTTCAGATAATAATCAACGTGATATTATGAAAAAAAAATAAACTTAACAATTTCCCCATATTAACAGAAATTACCCGGGTATCAACCTGACAATTTGATTTCAATGCAAACAGATAATGATATAAAGACAAATAAAGGTATATTTAAAGTTACATCGCTTCAATATCTGCTTACTTCAAAATTTGCAAATATTTAATCCAACAAACCAATAAAAATACCATGAACAATTTCCGGCCTTTTTTTGTAGCAATAATACTGGTTGCAGTTTACAGTTGTGGCCAAAACGAGAATTATTATTCAGATCAGGCACCTTACCTGGAAAAACAAGGGACCGCTACCCGGCTTATTGTTGAAGGGGAACCATTCCTGATGATCTCCGGTGAACTGCATAACTCTACGGCGGGGGGATTTAATTATATGCGGCCGGTCTGGACTAAGTTAGCTGAAAAGAACCTTAATTCTGTGATTGCAACAGTTTCCTGGGAACTGGTGGAACCGGAGGAAGGAAAATATGATTTTTCCCTTGTGGATAGTGTGATTCTGGGCGCTCGAGAAGCAAATCTTAAGGTGGTACTGATCTGGTTTGCCAGCTGGAAAAATGCAGGTTCCGTTTACATTCCATCCTGGGTGAAAAAAGACTACCTGAAATATCCGAGAGCCAGGGATGAACAGGGTAAACCACTGGAAATTCTCTCAACATTCGGAAAAGCTTCTGCCGAAGCTGATGCCAGGGCTTTTGCAGCCCTGATGCGCCATATCAAAGAAGTAGACAGTAATCATCATACGGTTGTAATGATGCAGGTTGAAAATGAAATTGGCGTACTTGATAACCTGGGAAGTACTCCCGGTAATGCGAGAAGGGATTTCAATGATCCTGCCAACGCAGCCTTTAATGGTCCGGTACCCGGTGCATTGATGGAATATCTGCTTGAACAGAAGGAGAAGCTTTTTCCGGAATTACATAAAGTATGGGGGGAAAATGGATTTAAGGCTTCCGGAACCTGGGAAGAAGTATTCGGTAAAAGTATTTTCAGACCTGATCCCGTGGACTGGAAATATTACTCGTATTATACTGAAGAACTTTTTATGGCCTGGCATTATGCAAGGTATATCGAAACAATTGCCGCATCCGGCAAGAAGGAGTATCCACTGCCCATGTTCGTGAATGCATGGTTAAAACAACCTGATACATTCTGGCCCGGAAGGTATCCTTCAGGGGGGCCTTTGCCACAGGTACTTGATGTATGGCGGGCGGGAGCCCCGTCAATTGATTTCATAGCTCCTGATATTTATACGGATGAGTTTATCTGGGTATGTGAAGAATTTACCAGGAGCGGTAATCCGTTGTTTATACCTGAAACAAGAGGGGGGAGAGTAGGAGCTGCCAGGGTGTTCTATGCCATCGGGGAACACGATGCATCATGTTTTGCCCCCTTCGGCATCGACAATGCCCGATACTCTGAGAGGGATCCCCTGGATGAGAGTTATGCGGTATTGAATATGATGTCACCTATTATTCTTAAAAACCAGGGTATGGGAACCATGAGAGGGATACTGGTAAACACCGGTTCTCCTGTTCAACAATTCGAATTGGGAGATTATATCATTGAAGCCAGACTCGCAAGGGGTCCGGATACGGAAATAGCCGGTGGCCTTATCATACAAACAGGCCAGCAGGAATACATTTGTGCCGGCAGATCCCTGGATGTATTTTTTATCCCGAAAGATGATTCAATGCGTGTGGCTGTGGATGCTGTGGATGAAGGAAGTTTTGAAGACGGGGAGTGGATCACTGAAAGAAGGTTGAATGGAGACGAAGTCCATGCAAGTACATGGTCCGGGACAGGCCTGAAGATTCCGGGACACCAGGTAAGTATTCAGAGAATTTCTCTGTACCGCTATAAATAAAATAATTGTTCTGGCTAAACCGGCTCTCAAATTACCTCCATGCTCATGATGAATACAACAGAGAATGTCAGCCTGCCATAAATAGCCGGATATTATCTTGTTTCACCTTCTTTTCCATGATGCTTTTACCAATTGTCCGGATTTTATTGCCTGTTTTAGAATAAGCAGGCCAATTATTATTTGGATGGCCAAAGAAATATATGACAGCTCAACTCCGTATTCTCCACCTGTAATCCATTGTGGTCCTGTTACTACAGAGGTAATGAATCCATCCTGTACCATACCTGAATTATTCATTCCAAATACTCCAGCCTGAAAAAAGTTCCAGCTAAAATGGAGGGCCCAGATAAACCATATCCTTCGTGTGAGGATAAAAGGTGCCAACAGAAAAATATGTGCAACAGCTGTAACCAGCGAACTTTGAACAGAGGCATTGTCATTTCCTAAATGTAACAACCCGAACAGCAATGAGGTGACAACAATTGAAACTTTCGATCCAGCGAATTCTTCTACCAATTTGAAGAAGATCAATGTAAAGATTAATTCCTCAATAAAAGCTCCTATGCTGTATCTGAATATCCCGGTAATAAGAATAAATACTGAATTTACATGTTCTGCCCTGTAAAATCCCAAAACTGATAATAAGAGAACCAAAAATACTATAACTCCGGATCCTGTTGCTAATCCGACAGCGTACTCAGGGATCCATTTACCTGTACTAAACTCCAGTGCTTTCCTGTTTTCTATATACCTGGTGTACAATGAATAGGCAAAATACAGGAGAATGATCAGGATGATTGTTTCGATAAAGTATAATATGCTGTTTAAAGGTTCCTCTGTACCGTTCAGAACATATTTAATAAAAATGATATGAAGGATGAATACCGGCGATAAGAAAATGAAGGCAATTATGATTCTGAGCAAAGGGGATAAAATGAATTTTGACCATGCCTTCTTTGGAATTCTCTGTGAGAGAATCTCATTTGCCTTTATTAGTGGTCTCATAATTGTAAGTAACTTGTATTTCTGAATAGAATGAATTATTATACCGCTGCAAATTTGACAAGGGATAAGCAATTGGAAAAATAAACTTTTTGTTTTGCCTGTTTCTGCTGACGAACAAACAAAACAGGATTAAAACATCGGTTCGCATGTTTTTTTTGCTTTATAGGTGTTAAAATGAGTTTCTTTAACACTTCAATCCGGCTATATACTCGATTTTTAAAATTTTAAACCACAGGTATGCCTACCATACCTACATCTGGGGTTTCTTTTTTATAGTATTTGTGTTTTTAGGATCAGATAGGTTTCGCGATGTAACTTACGGTTTACGAATGAGTTTTGCATTTATTTTGCCCTGGATGATTGCAACCTACGCCCATTTCTTTCTACATACCCGTTTTTTCAACAGGCGCCAATATTATATTTACATCCTGTTAATTATTCCATTAGTAATAATCTGTGGATTCCTGTCTGAATTATCGGTTGATAAGATCATGTATGAAAGTGAATATGAGAGATCGGGTTACTTCGATATTATAATAGTAATTGCATTTACGACAGGATTGAGATATTTCAGGAGAGGAGTAAATCAGCAATACAGATTGCAGGAAATGGAAGCAAAGCAGTTAAAAGCTGAGTTAAGCCTCCTTAAAAGCCAGGTAAATCCACACTTCCTGTTTAACACTCTGAATAATCTATTTTCCATTGCTCAGAAAAATGATGATGAAGAAACGGCACAAGGATTGATAAAGCTTTCTCAATTAATGAGATATATGATTTATGAAAGCAACGCAGAATTCGTAAGCCTTGAAAAGGAAATTAATTATATTGAAGATTACATTGAACTTCAGAAAATCAGGGTTAACAGCCAGGAATTTCCGAAAATTAAGCTGGACATTACCGGTACATATAAAGCAATATTTATTAGTCCGATGATACTGATACCATTTATTGAAAACGCTTTTAAATACGGCATGAGTGCTGAGGACCAGAACTTAATAGACATATTTCTTGGTATTGAAGGTGGTATACTTAAGCTCAGGGTAAAAAACACCATAAGCAATTTTACAAACGAATCCGATAATATGAACTCGGGAATTGGTCTGAATAATGTAAAAAGAAGACTTGAATTAATTTATCCAGCAAGACACATTCTTTCCATACAATCTGACCGTACATTATTCGAAGTTGATTTAAGGATAGAAATATAATCGATGACATGAACTGTATAGCAGTAGATGATGAACCCCGGGCAATTGATGTTATAAAAAACTATAGCTCAAAGATTACATTTATAACTCTTGTCGGGTCCTTTACCAGTTCGTTAAGGGTCATTGATTATTTACAGAATCACGAAGTTGATTTGATTTTTCTTGATATTGAGATGCCAAACCTGAACGGTCTTGATTTTCTCAGGTCTCTCGAAAATCAGCCAATGGTAATTTTTACAACTGCGTATTCAGAATTTGCGATAGATAGTTTTGAATTTAATGTAGTGGATTATCTGCTAAAACCAATAGATTTCAACCGGTTCTTTAAAGCAGTTAACAAGGCGTACAAAAAATATAAGCTGATACAATCAGGATCAAAGCAGGCAAATACGGTCACAGATAGTAACAACAATTATGAATTTATTTTAGTAAAAAGCGGAACTAAAATACATAAAATCGTAAAGGAAGAAATTCTGTATATCCAGAGTGACAGCAATTATGTTTACTTCATAACACAAGCAGGAAGAGTCATTTCTGTTTTCACCATGAAACAGGTCCTGGCCCTTTTATCAGATGAAAATTTTATCCGCATTCACAAATCGTATATCATCAACATTCGCCGGATTGATCTGATTGAAAAACACCAGGTAAAAATCGGTGAGAACAAAATTCCTATTGGTTACAGCTACCGTGAACATTTCTTCAGCAAAATAAACCTGAAGTAAATACTAATCATTCAACAGTATTGTAATCCATAAATTTATAATCCGGTGATAATAATTACTATATTGCCCGGCTCAGGAGAACAAAATATGCTTAATGGTAAAAAAGAAGAGTCATTATTTGCACAGGAAATGGGTGAAATCCATTCAAAAAATAAGATCATTCCCGTATTGCTTGAATTACCTGAAAGATTGTTGCCTTGTTCGTAGAATCAGAAAACAATTTGCCGGTATTCAGCTAAAAACAATTGAATTATTGAGAATCATCCATGCCATCAGGGAGTTTGAACATTGCAATATGCTGGTTTTTGGTCTGGGAAACGATTCTCCGCTCTGGAGTGAAATAAACAGTAGCGGGCGGAATGTATTTTTAGAAGATTATAAGCTCTGGTTCGATAAGATCACAAGTGATTTCCCTAACCTGGAATCATACCTGGTTTCTTATCCCAATAAAATAACTGAATGGAAGGAAATGATCAACTCACCGGAGAAGCTCACAGCAGATCTCCCCAGGGAGGTCGCCGGTCAAAAGTGGGATGTGATTCTGGTGGATGGACCGCGTGGACACATATATTCAGAAGATCAGCCGGGAAGGATGTCAAGTATATATCTGGCCTCCAGGCTGGTAGGGCCGGGAGGGTATGTTTTTGTACATGACGCAGAGCGTGAACTGGAAGATGCCTACTCTGAAAAATATCTGGGTAAAGATTACTTAATAGCAACCCTCCGTGGACGCTCACTATTGAAGGTATATCACTTTCCCCGGTAAGGACTATTCCAGGCTTACTGTCCTGACACCAAATACAGGACCTGCAAAGTGGTTTTCATCGGCAGCAAAAGTTACTGAAACCGTTCCCCCGGAAGTTAGCTTTGCCGGGATATTATATTGTAACTCTTTGTTCTCATTGTCAGCAAGCCCGGAAAAATCTTCAATGGCAATCAGCTCTCCGTTTACCATTATTTCAAACTTCCTGGGACCGAGGAAACCTCCCCAGTACTCAACCATCAGTCCTGTTGGATTTCCCCTGTCAACTTTCATATCATAAGAGAACCATCCAAAACGGGATTCCACGCAATTCTGTCCGTTAAACTCAAAAAATCCGGGACTTTCAGCTTCAAAACCGTGATCCTGGGAATCCTCCCCGCGACCCGGGATAACATAATCGATGGTCCGGCTTTCAATAAGCCTTTTGTTTGTTTGCCATTCTTCGGTATTTTCCAGCTGCTGTGACCATTCCTCACCAGTGTAAATATCCCAGTAGACTGTGAAGTTGCGGTCATGGATCAGGTATAAGGGTTTTAAAGTAACCTCCCTGGGCCGGCCTGTTTCGCTGGTGATGAAGGTATTAGCTTCCCTCTCATCAGGAACCAGCCAGTGGGAGGGGGCCCTGTCTTCAGTTACCAGTCCGGGCACATAGAGGGGATCTGCTGACAGGGAGTCATAGGCAGGTCCCAGATCACCTGCAAGTACCAGGGGACCGTAACATATGGCTACCCTGTCCGGATCATCCGGCATTGGTTCCATCCTAAGGGAAAATGGCATATTGACCTCTATCCTGTCACCATTCTGCCATATTCTCCGTATGGGTATGAAGGATCCTTTCATACCCTTCTTTTTTATTTCTCGTCCGTTCACAGATACTGAAAAGTCATCGCCGGCCCAGCCGGGACACCGGATCCTCAGTGTCAGTTCCCGGGGATCTTCGTTCAGGAATTCAATTGTTGTCCCCTGTTCTTCCGGAAAGTCTGTGTGCTGGCGAAGGATAAGTCCTTTTTCTTCCCACCTTAGTTCGGCAGCTATGAATTGATTAATGAAAAGCTCATCATTGTTGTGATAAAATATGGCTGAAGCATATTTGGAATGATTTTCCATTCCCGTGCCTACGCAGCATGTAAACCCGTAAGGATCCTGGTAGTACTTATGTCCACCCATCTGCAATGAGTGGAAGTACAGTACTCGTCCGCTTTCGGGATGCTGTGATGAAAGTATATGATTAAACAAGGCCCTTTCATAAAAATCAGCCACTTCAGGGGAAGCCTCCCATGTGAACAGGTGTTCCGATAATTTGAGCATGTTGTAGACGTTACAGGATTCGGATGTATTACTGCTCAGGCGGTCACTGAGCCGGTCCGGCGGTCCGAAGTGCTCATGGTTGCCGTGAGAACCGTTAATATAGGAGTGGTGGTTGACGACACGGTCCCAGAAAAACTCAGCTGCTTCTCTGTCGGGCACTGATGCTGTCAGTTCATAACGAGTTGCCAGGCCAATGAGTTTAGGTATCTGGGTATTTCCATGCTGACCAGCAAGGATATCTTCTTTCCTGGACAGGGGATCCAGTATCTTGCGGTGATGGAATTTCATGGATAGATCTATGTATTCTTTATTACCCGTATCAGCATAAAGGTCAGCAAGCACTTCATTCATCCCGCCATGTTCACATGCTAACACCTCCTGCATTTGTTGATCCGAAAGGCCCGAAAGAATATCTGCCAGCCAGTCGGCCACTTTAATCTCTGTCTCCAGGGCCAGTTGATTATCACAGAGCCTGTATGCATCCCTGAGTCCGGCCATGATCTTATGCATGGAATAAAAGGGCACCCAGATGCCATTAAGGTCAAAAGGAGCTGCACGTATATCTCCCTGCGAAACTTCCTCTTCAAGTATTTTTTGGCCATCAGGTATGGCCCCGATATAACCATTACCGTTGGCTGCCTGGCATTCAGCCAGTTCATTTACCATGTAGTTCACCCTGTCCAGGAACCGGCTATCTCCTGTAGCTTTGTACATCAGGGCACAGGCAGTAAGATAATGTCCCAGGCTATGCCCTGCTATAGTAGCATCCTCCCAACCGTGGTAATGCTCGGCTTTCGGTTCCAGGCCGGCTTCCATGCGGAACTTCGCAAGAAAACGGTCCGGCTCATAATTCAACAGGGACCGGACGTTCAGTTCAGTGGCCTGAAGGAAGGGGCCTTCCAGTAATCTGACATCATCCAGGTCGAATGGAAGGCACCTGAATTCAATCACACCGGCTTTCTCGTCCTTTATCCCGCCGGAATGGAGTGTATTGCAGCTTATGCAGATAATTGACAGTAAAAGCAGTTGAATACCTGTTTGTAGTTTCATTTGTATTTAATGAGATGATCTGTAAAATATCCCTCTCTCCTTCCTGACCGGATGTACCTTATGTTCTGCTTCAAGTACATCCATGTATTTATTGACCTCATTGATATGCAGGCCCAGGATCCTTGACAGGTCATCTATGGTACAGGGCCTGCGGGTTATGGTCTCAAGGATAGCTGTTTCAGTATCCTCCCGGTACGATTTGATATCCTTTCGCGCCAGGCTGCTCGAAATAATTTCCACGTTTTCAAGTTGCCAGAAACCGGCAATTTGCATTAATTCGGTTCTGCTTGCCGGATTCAGATCATCTATTGTTCCGGGCCTGTCGAGGGTATTCAGTTGTATCCTGTCAGGCCGTATCCTTTCTATGGCATTCCTCAGGGAGGTCAGTTCAGCCTTGTCATCATTATAGCCCGGCAGGATAAAGACTTCCAGCCAGATCTGTCCGGAAAACTCATCCCTGAAAGCCACCAGACCGTCGATATAATCATTTATTGTGAGCTGAGGAGCAGGTTTGTTTATCCTGGCAAAGGCCTCATGGGAGGCTGCATCCAGTGAAGGCAGCACCAGGTCTGCACTCAGGAGATCCTTTCGTACCTGCCTATCTGTGAGGAGTGTCCCGTTAGTCAGAACAGCCACCGGTACATCCGGTTTATTCTGTTTGATAAATTTCAGCACATCGCCAATACGTAAATTCAGGGTAGGTTCTCCGGCCCCTGAAAAAGTGATATAATCCGGGTCGGGGTTATTTGAGAAATAATGATCAAGCTCGGCTGTAACTTTTTCATACGGGATATATTCCATCCTGTCGAGTGTAAGCTTGGTAGTTGCCCCGCATTCACAGTACACGCAGTCAAGGGAACAGACTTTATGCGGCACCAGGTCGACACCCAGTGACATGCCCAAACGCCTCGAAGGAACCGGACCAAATAGATATCTGTACATATGGATTCTAAGTTAAAAGATTCCGGAGCATTCTATCTTCTGCAATCCATTTTATAGATAAAATAAAGAGCTGACAGTACCATAAAAGTAAACAAAATGAAAAATGACTGAAACCCGAACCGTTCAATGATCCATCCGCCCAGCATCGGGAAAAGGGCAGGCAGGATGTTCCCGGCCCCGGCAATTCCTGTATACAGGGCCCTGTTCTCATTACCTGAAATTTCCAGTAACACGCCGTTCATCGAAATGCTGTAGGCCGCAAATATGATCCCTCCAACCAGGAAAATAATCCTGAACGGAGGCATAAGGGGTGAAAAAAGCAGGATCAGGGGTACCGACAGCACAACCAGTACATTCCCATACAGCAGGTAACGGTATTTGAATCTTTTAGCCAGGGCAAACAGAAGGAAACCAATACCTACGCTTCCAATCACTTTGTAAAACAGGAACACCCCTGTTTCATGACTCTGCGTATGGAAGGATTCCTTGGCATACAGCATTACGAATGGCAGGAGGGTGATGCTTATGCCCATGGTGTTGATCCAGCCCAGGAAATATCCCAGCCTGCGGTTCGCGCGCAGTTCGGTTTTCATTAATGACAGGAAATGCTTTATACCCCTTACAGTCATCCTGGATGGTACCTGCTCTTTCAACCGCCAGATGCCAAGTGAGGCGATAAAAAGGGCAAGGAACCCGATGAAGAACATATAGGCGTAGTTTACCGGAAAATCTTCCATCGTGATCACTTTCCTGGCCAGGAGGGCTGAGAGAAGCAGGACGATACCCGTAACAACTTGTTTCACAGATAGAAATGATTTTCTTACAGAGGGATTAACCGATTTACCCAGGATATCCGTATAACTGATGTTGGCGAAGGCCCCTCCCAGTGAAAATGATGCGATCAGTAAAAAAATCAGCCAAATGACACTGTGCCCCTGCAAGCTGGATGAAAAATACAACATGATGCCCATGAAAAACAAGGAAAGGATGCGGCTATTGATCCCGATCAACAGGAATTTCCTTTTGTATTCATAATTGCTGATGAAGGGGGCAAAAATCAACTGCGTGAAGCTCGATCCTCCCAGCATGATAGCAGTCATCAAACCTATGTGCAGTCCGTTGCCTCCTGCCTCGATAAGCATGGACGGTATGACCGTATCCACATCCATGAAATTCTGGGCCAGGGCAAGAAAGATGGCATGCCAGAGGAAGGAATTAAAATTATGTTTTGAGATTCCGGGACTAAGGTTCATTTGGTTTTTCTGCACAAGATACTAATCATACAATAACCTGACAGTCTCATTTGCCATTGCAGGCTGAATGAGCTCCCGCCACTCAGGTTTTTCCCATGTTTTAAGCTTTGAGTGTGTTATAAAATATTTCTGAGGGACAGGATGCGTTCCGATAACCACTTTCATGCCATATTTTTCCCGTATAAAATCACGAAAATGACTGATGTAAGGACAGGGTGGATAACCAACCACAAACCCGGTTGAAAAATGTATAATTTCCGCACCATTTTTCTGCATCTCCTCGGGAGCGTATTCAATGTTGCCACCCGGACAACCTCCGCAGCTTGTGTATCCCACCAGTTTTACATCCGTTTCCTTTGAATAGATGTCGAATGCACCTTCCCTGTTATCCAGGGCTCTGAAACATTTGCCGCCCGCACAACTGCGGTAACGGTCACAGATAATGATCCCGATCTTGATTTGATTGCCCATAATGATGATTTATGTAAGATTAATACCCTTTAATACAATATCACCTTCTTTCACGCCCAGGTCATTTGCAATAATTTTACATTTTGCCTTCAGCATGAAAAACACACACCGGTCAGTACCTGAGAGTCCCTCATAATTCCCCTGTCCCTTGCTGATGATCAGGTCTGCATGGTAAAATCTTTCCTTGAAGGCATCGCTGCACAGGCCTAAGATAGTCCCGGGAGCAGTAGTCCCGGACGAAATAATTTCTGCCACCCGGTGGAGCCCGGAATCAATAGCATCCTCCCTGGTTACATCGTTTATTATGGGGATCTCACGAACCACATAAGTAACCGGTTTTCCCATTTCTTCGATCAGGATTCTGTCGAATACCGATTCACCTGCATTATCACCTATATACATTACGGAACCTGCCTTTGCCAGCCGTTCTTTGAATAATGTGAAATGTGAAATGGCAAAATCCTGTTTCAGTATGTTACTGATATCCCTGACCAGATCAAATTCCCTGTTAATACCAAGATCAATAACATTCCCGGCAATAGACATCCGGACGGCGGTAAGGAGCCTGTCCTCAGACTCAATAAGGGTTTTCTTCAGGTCCGGGTATAATGACAGAGCTTCCTTAATATTTGCTTTCTTCAACTCCCTGTACGGATCTTTAACACCGGTGATCTCTTTCACCGTCCTGTAAATTGATTCACCCATCTGTGGAGGGGTTTTGTCAGGTGGAAAATCTTTGATCAGTCCTGCTACGGCGTCCAGTATTTCTTTTAACTGGTTTTCATCACTGGTTGCCATGCGTCCTGCCCTGAGAGCCTGGTCCATAAAACACGGGTAACAATCAAGATAGGTTTTCATGCAGGATGCATTTATTTTGCGAAATATTTTTCCATTCTGTCAAATGCTGTATTGATCATTTGCTGCGGGACACAGAAAGAAAGCCTTATATGGCTTTCACCGCTTGGCCCGAAGGAAGCGCCCGGAGTGGCAGAGACCTGGATATCCTTAAGCATATTCAAACTGAATGCTACTGAATCCTTTCCCCTTTCTCCTTTAATACGGGGAAACATTAAATAGGAACCCCCTGGTTTATTATACTCAAATACATCATCCATTCTGTCCAGCCGTTCACACATCAGGTCCCGGGCATCCAGGTAATGCAACCTGAAGTCCTCAATACAATCCTGGCTGCCTTTTAATGCAGCAATAGCCGCATACTGGGAAACAACAGGTGCACAAATAGAGATGGGTATATGAGCTTTTTTTACCTGTGCAATGATTTCTTCATCAGCATGCAGGTATCCGATACGCCAGCCAGTCATGGCATAGGTCTTGGTGAAGGTATAATTGGTGATGACATTTTTTTTCATCTCAGGCATTGAGGCCATGCTGAAATGTCTTTTATCATCATAAACAAAATATTCATAGGCTTCGTCCGTAATGATCGTCAGATCATTTTCAAGGGCAATTTCAGCCAGCCTTCGAAGATCCTCTTCAGGAAATACAGTTCCGGTGGGATTATTCGGACTGCAGAACAGGATGGCCCTGGTCCTGGATGTAATTGCTTTTTTGATACCCTCAATATCCAGTGAATAATTATCCTCTTCTATTAATGGAACAAATACAGGTTTGCCGGAGGCAATCCTGACCTGTACAATATGTGCCGAGTAGGTTGGCGAAGGAAGTATCACTTCATCACCCGGATCAATGGCTGCCATGACTGATGCAGCCAATCCTTCAATGGCTCCAACAGTCACGATTACTTCAGAAATACCGGCTTTAATATTGTTGTAATGCCCCAGCTTTTTTACAATTTCATTCCTTAATTCAGGCAGGCCCTCATTTTGAGAGTATCCTCCTGTTAATCCATTTTCTATTGCAGAAACAGCTGCAGCATTAATATGTTCCGGACTTCCTGAAGTTGGTTTGGCCCAGGACAGGAATGCCACATCTTCATACTGTGCCGACAGTCTTGTCATTTCATGAATTGCCGATTTTTTGATCTGATTAACCCTGTTTGAAAATTTCATAATGATTACTGTTTTATTGTGTCTTCTTTAATTTCAAAAATGTTTCCGCTTTTATCCTTGATAAATACCAGGTCTGATTGGGCTCTCTCAAGATGAATGCATTCATATCCCTTATTTATTGTTTGCTCAACAAACCCCTCCCTGTCAGGGATGGAAAGGCAGATGTGCCGGAAGTTTTGCGTACAGGTTTCCTCCTCTACAAAAAGTTCCAGGAACAGGCCGTTTTTTTTCAAAAGGTAAACCGGTGCTTCATTATTGATTCCAAATAGTTGTGCGGCAAGATCCCGGTTGAGGGTAAAACTCTTTAATATACTCATCCCGAGTAAATTCTTATAAAAGTCCTCGACCTCCTGAGGATCATTGATCACTAATGCGACATGTTCCAGTTTCATCTTATGATCTTTTTATACATGAGCTGAATAATGGGAAGGATTGATTATTTCCCTGTACTTGAATACTATCTTTTTAAAATCTTCCCAGGTTTCGCGTTTCAATGCCGGGTTCCTCAATAAAGCTGAAGGATGGTAGACAGGCATTGCCAGGCGGTTTTCCCAATCCATCCAGGTTCCCCTGACCTTTGTTATTCTCTGTTCACCACCGGCCATACTCTTTAATGCGGTAGCACCCAGGAAGATCAATATTTTCGGATTTACATTTTCAATTTGCCGGATTAAATAAGGCATGCAGGCCCGGATTTCTTCCTTTGAAGGTTCCCGGTTCCCGGGGGGCCTGCATTTTACAATATTGCTTATGAATACGTGATCGGTCCTGTTAAAGCCACAGGCGGCCAGGATCTTATCAAGCAGTTGTCCGGACTTACCAATAAACGGACGGCCTGCCATGTCCTCATCCCTGCCAGGGGCTTCTCCGATAATAAAGATTTCTGCCTGTATATTGCCCTCGCCGAAGATTACCTTGTTTCTGGTACCGGACAGGCCACATTTACGGCAATTTGCTACTTCATTTTTTAAGGATTCAAGAGACGTCATTACAAGTATGATCAGTTAATTAATTCCGGATAATCAAAAATACAGTACCTTACCTGTAGCCAGCTGATTTATTCCAAATTCATTATAAAATGCAGCCAGAGCGGGTAACTGTGTACAGTGTGAGGGCATCACATTCGTTACTTTATGTTCCTTAAAATACCTGATCGTTTCTTTAGTCTGGATATTATTTGCCTGTAAGTGAAAACCTCCTATTACAGCCAGTATTTCTTTAATTCCGGTTACCTCCATAGCATACTTTGTAATATTGCAGATCCCGGAGTGTGCACAGCCGGACACAATTACCAGTTCCTGTTCGATAAGCATGACCAGAGCTGAATCATCCATGACAAAATCATCATTATTATTCTCATCAACAAAGTCAGTTGACTGGGCTTCAAAATGATTTACCCTGGGTATTTCGCCAAGGAATACAACATTGTCCGAAATATGGTAAGGTTCCTTTGAATGTATCAACTCATACTTTTCACTCAGTTCTTCATAGTTCAATTCAAGTCCTATATTGATCCTTTCATTTCTGTGAAACCTCCTGATGAAGGCACCCGGATGCGATAACAATCTTTTACCGGACAGGTATTTCAGTCCGTTACCATGATCCCAGTGCCCGTGACTGAGCACAACTATGTCGGCTTTGGAAATATCAAGCTGAAGCTTTTCGGCATTCTTTAAAAACACATCGCTGTGCCCTGTATCAAATAGTATGTTGAGACCATCATGTTCGATAAAATATGATAAACCAAATTCTGCAAGAAAATGGCCCGACGCAGTATTTTCAGTGAGTACAGTAAGTTTCATTTTTTATATTTATATCCCGGTTATTCTAAAACTTTTCCAGTTTATTGTCCTTAAAAGCCTGCAAAGCTTCTTTAACACTTAATTCTCCGGCCCCTACATAGACTGTAACTCCAAGTTTTTCAAGGATGGTGGCTGCGTTGCCGCCCGGACCGTTTCCCGTGATCAGGATGCTTGCATTCATCTCATGCATTTTTTGTGCAGTCCTTGGTCCGGCACCATGAGCTTCATCTTCAATCGACCTGTTATCAAAATGCAGGAGTTTATCTTCTTCTTCATCGTAGACAAGTAGAAAATCGGTCCGGCCGAAACGGGGATCCATACTCGAATCCCATTCAGCTCCTTTGCTTGTAAATGCTATTTTCATAATGTATGTTATTAGGTTAATTATGGGTTTTTCGCAATTAATTATTTTTATTTATTCCATTGCCGGATGTTATCTGTTTGATTGTCTGCCAGCTCTCTGAAATTATATCTTTCAGGTTATTATCAGTATATTCCACTATGGTTTGACCGTATGTCATCGACAGTGTGAAAGTCTCATCATAAGGCAGATTGGCCAGATGAATGATACCTTCTTTCCTGATAAATCCTTCGATCTCTCCTGTGATCCGGGTATTCAGATCTGATTTATTTATAATGCATCCAGCAGGTATCCTGAATTTTTTAACCAGCTCATAAACCCTTTTCAAATCATGCATTCCTGAGAGAGAGGGTTCGGTAACCAGTACCACAAAGTCCGCGCCCGAAAGCGATGAGATTACAGGACATCCAATGCCGGGGGATCCGTCAATAATGATATAATCCTTATTAGTAACAGTTGCTGTTTTGCGTGCTTCATTCTTTACTTTTGCCACCAGTTTCCCTGAGTTATCTGCCCCTATTCCAAGCCTGGCATGCACCATGATGCTGCCGGTTTTTATGGTTGATATAAACCACTGGCCGGCTTTAAGGCTTTGGTTTGTTATGGCATCTGCCGGACAACCCCGGGAACAATAGCCGCAGCCTTCACAGTTCAGGGGATCAATGGTATATTGATCACCATCGAACCGTATGGCATTAAAACGGCACACATCAGCGCAGGCTCCGCATTGGGTGCACTCATCCTGGTTAATGATGGCCTGCTGGCCACTGTAGAAATCTTCCGGTTCCCCGAAATCAGGTTGCATCAGCAGATGCATGTCGGCAGCATCAACGTCGCAATCCGCGACGATCACCTCAATCCCGCCCAGCCAGGCAAAAGAAGCGGTAATAGACGTTTTGCCGGTTCCTCCTTTCCCGGAGATGACCACGATCTCTTTCATATATTGCTGCTTCGTTTGTTAATAAATTCCCAGATCTTTTTCAACTGCAGTTCCACTTCAGGAATATCCGGATAGATCAGTTTCCCGCAGGAATACAGTTCAGCAATCCGGCGATCATTGGGTATGAGGGCAAGCACGGGGATCATTTCGTTTGTGCAATAATGCAGCACTTCCTCATTACCGATACCATGACGGTTGATAACTACCCCGTACTGTTTACCGAGTGTCTTCATGGTTTCAACCGCCAGTTTCAGGTCATGCAATCCAAAAGGGGTGGGTTCGGTTACCAGGATGACAAAATCAGCATTTTTCGTGGCTTCTATTACCGGGCAGGATGTCCCGGGAGGGGCATCATAAATAATGACGGTTCCATCAGGAAAGTGTTGATCGGTATAAATTTCTGTCTGAGCAATGAGAGGAGTGGCCTGTTCCTGGCCTATCTCCAGGCTGCTTTCAATAAAACTCAGGGAATTGTCTTTAAAATGCCTTAACTCACCCATCTTACGGGGCTTCATGGGAAGAGCAGATGCCGGGCATAATTCAGAGCAGGCATAACATCCATGGCATAATTCCGGAAACACCATTATAACCGGACCCAGTTGAATAACTGCATTGTAATTGCAGACTTCCTGGCATAAACCGCATAATGTACAATTCTGCTCATGCCATTCAGGGATCATTCTGAATTTATCTTCCTTGTGGATCAATCCGGCTTTAATGAATAATCCTGAATTAGGTTCCTCAACATCCATGTCCACCAGGACAACTTTTTGTGATTTTGCGAGATAAGATGCCAGGTTGACTGATAAAGTGGTTTTCCCGGTACCTCCCTTTCCGCTTGCAACAGCAATCTTCAATTGATTAAGTTATTATGTTTTTTCTCTTCAAATAAGCTGAGTGTCTTTTTAAATGTTATCATAGCCAGATGAACGCAATCAATTTTCGCTGCGGGTACCCCTCCAAGATGGTTAATAATATCTTCCTCAGCTATCTCTTTGGCTTCATTAATACTTTTCCCTGTAACCGTTTCCATAAGGGCGGATGCAGCAGAAAAAGCACCTGCACATCCGATGGCTTCAAATTTCGCCACTTTGATTATGCCGGAATCAATTATCAGATAAATCTTTAAGGTATCTCCACAATGGCCCGTATATGAAAGTACCACGGTGGGATTTTCTATTTTACCGACATGTGTTTTTTTAAGGTAGTATTCAATGGCTCTTTCAGAGTAACCTGATTTTTTTAAAAGATCATCCATGCTAAACTGCTTAAGGCATTTTACGCCGGACCGGGTTAGTGATCACAGAGGTTCTGGCCGGTTTGAAGTTCATCACTCAGGTATGATTTAACAAGCTCCTGGGGTGAGCCACTTGAAACACCAACGCAAACCTCGATATTATTCATGGCAAAAAGATTCTGTGCTTTCATGCCCATGCCCCCGGAAATAATAACATTGACTCCCTGATCAGCCAGGAACCTTGGATAAGCACCCGGTTCATGCATGGGCGGAACCAGATAATTCATGCTTATGATGGCGTTATTTTCAGTTTCCAGTATGGCAAATTTTTCACAATGGCCAAAATGAGCGGTCAATGAATTATTTACTACCGGGACGGCAAACTTTTTTCTGTTCATAATTTTTAATGGATTTATATGAAATTTTCATTAGTATCGCTGCATATCTTTATGGGTGGCAGCAATGATTTACTCTCTTACTATTTCGACCCTCCTGTTTTTTGCTTTTCCCTCATCTGTTGAATTCGCTGTGACAGGACACAGGCTGCTTACTCCGTATGCTTTTAATTGTTGAGCATTGACTCCTGACTTATTTACCATGTGGTCCGTAACAGCTTTAGCCCTGTTTTCATTTTTTGACTTTAATAATTAATACTCTTATTATTAGTATTTACGCTAGCCATTGCTGAGAACTAAAATCAATTTGATATCATAAATTGGGCTTATAACTTTTTTTTGAGTAATTCTTCCCTTATCATGGTATGTCCGCATTCAGGACATTTAATGGTGGTACATTTAACTCCCTGCTGGTGCGGTATTTTCTTTCCGCATTTTGCACAGACACATTGTCCGCCCGGACCAAAAGCACCGCCTTTGTTCCGGCCCTGTCCGCCTCCGCGGCCTAAGCCCTGTCCGCCTCCGCGGCCCAGTCCCTGTCCTGATCCGGCATTCTTGCCTCTTCCTGTTGATTTCATAATACTGTTATTTTGATTGGTTTATCACTCTCAAAGAAAGCTGCCTCAAAATGCATTTTATTTCCAACCCCATTCCTTCTGACTGGGAATTTCAACTGATCAATTATTCTGAGGCAGCTCCTGCTATTTACTCTCTTCCTTACCCAGGCTGGAGAGCCTTCCTTCCAGTGACGATAGCTGATCCTTGAGGATCCTGATCTCGTTTTCTATCACTGTTTTTTCAGATACATCAGGGATGTTTTCGCTGTAGAAACTACCAGAGCCATACCTGAATCCCCGGCCGAATCCTCCCCTGAATCCCCGGCCAAATCCTCCTCCAGGACCAAATCCTCCCCTGAATCCTCCTCCAAAGCCTCTTGCGTATCCTCTTCCCTGATTAATATACCCCGGATGGTCATATCCGGCACAAAATCCCATTCCTCTTCCTGTTTGCGGGCCTTCACCTACCGGGCCCGTTCTGTCTCCTCTTGGCATAATTACCTCCTTTTTTAAAGTTAATACTGGTACAACATCTGCCGTGTCCAAATCCACCGGCCAGATTCAGCAGGTTGGTGGATCTGCATTCCGGACATTCGGCAAGTGAACTGCCAATTGTTGTTTTAAACATATGGCCACAATCCACGCACCGAATTATATTATTCCTGAAATGTATATTCCCGCCTTCGATTGTCAGGAGTTTCCCCTGGATCATAAACCTGGCTACTTTCTGCCTGGCTGTTTCAACCAATCGTGAGAATGTAGACCGGGAAATTTCCATTTCTTCAGCTGCTTCCTCGTGTGTTAAACCTTTAAAATCAGCTAATCGGATTGCTTCAAACTCATCGATGGAAAGAGCTATCTGATCCAGTGATCTTCCTGTAACTCCAACTGGTTTGAACTCTGTAAAAATCGGCGGCTCATGAATAATTCTATTGTTTTTAGGACGCGACATATACAAAAAATTATTATATTTGTCCTGCAAAGATAATGCACATATGTGCAAAATCCAAATAATATAAAATAAATGTTATGAAATTCTCCAGCGTATTATTTGTATCAGCGGGTATTTTAATAGCTACATGGTCTCCGGCTCAACGGACCGGCACTGGCGATCTTTGCCAGGCCATACCTGACCTTACCCCGGATCAGGAACAAAAAATTGATAAGCTGAGTGTTGCCCACCAGAAAGAAATGGATGATCTGCGTACGAAATTCTGGTCAGAGAATGATGCTGCACAGGCTACAGTAATTAAAACACAGATGAATACTGAGATGGAGAAGCATTACAAGAATATTTCCGCTTTGCTAACTCCTGAACAGCAAAGCTGGTATGACAGTAACTGTAATGTGAACAACAGATACTATTCCCGCAAAGGAGGTTCTGCCAGGTATGGCAGGGGTGCAGGACGCGGCAGGGGAATGGGTCCTGGCAGAGGCCTGGGAAGAGGCAGGAGTGCAGGACGCGGCAGGGGCCTTGGTCCGGGCCGGGGGTATTGATCCGGCCAGGACAGGGGCCGCAGAGCATATATCTGTCCGGATTGGGAGCCGGATAGATATCCTTATCACTAACCTTTCTTACTTATGATCTCCAGCAGGTCTTTATCCAGAATTTTTATCTTCCTGCCGCTCAGTTCTATTATCCCCGTATCATCAAATTCATTAAGAATGCGGCAGATGCTTTCCCGTGAAGTATTAATAAAATACCCCAGTTCAAGTCTTGTTAAGGGTAATACAAATTCATCCTTTTCGTAGATCTCATCAGAGAAGAACAATAAGGCATCCGATGCACGGCCATGAATATATTTCTGGGTTCGGTTTACACATTGATGAAATGAGTTCAGCTCATTGCGGCATAGTTCAATGATTATTTCGTAGGCAAAATTTCCGTTTGCAAAAATGAAGTCCTTAAATACATCAATATTAATAAAGCAGACTTTGGTATCTTCAACTGCCGTTGCAGAATATTGGTTGATCTTTTCACCAAAGGTCGTAGGGATACCCAGGTAGGATGGAGCTTTGGTAATCTTAATTATCTGCTCTTCAACCGGACCTGACATATGTATTTTAACAAGGCCGCTCCTGACATATATAATATTTGAAGAGAAGGCTCCCTGTTTAAAGATAACATCCCCCTTTCTGAAATTGACTATCACACAATTGTTCCCAAGTTTTTCCAGCTCATCTGTATTCAGAAATTTAACTGCAGATGATTGGATTTTACAATTCTTACAGATGCTCTCTTCCATGATTTCTTAAAAACTAATAAAGCACAAATATATATATAAATGTGATCTATATCACAAAATGATTTACTTCATATCACAGATCTTTTCTGCTCTTCCTCCCGATTAATACACAATTTTATCCCCTGATTAAATTAAAAACTAAAGATTCAGGATTATGGAAAACAAAAAAATGGTAATGGCTCTTTTTTCAGGAAGCTTAGACAAACTAACCTGTGCAGGTGTTATACTCAGTGGTGCTGCGGCTGATGATATGGAAGTCGATATTTATGTACTGCTGCAGGGCGCCCGGGCCTTCAAAAAGGAAATTGCAAAAAATACGGATAAGCTGGCTATGGCAGAGAATCCTCATCTAAGAGAAGAGTTCATACAATCATTAGAGCAGCTCAAGGTAAAACCATGGCATGAATTTTTTAAGGAAGCCAAAGAACTTACCAGCGTTAAGATTCACGTTTGCGGGTTGGCCGGGAAGCTCTGGGGAGGTGAAAAAATTGATGACTTCATTGATCTTGCCGACGATATATGCGGTATAGGGGAATATGTCTCAGCTGCACAGGAAGCTGATGTGCACCTGTTTATCTAAACAGCAATCATTAGCTGTAACGAAATATAGGTAACTGTAATAATAAATTACTAAATCTAACATCATGGAAGCACAAGAATTAAGCGGTCTTACAGTAAATAAAGTTGTTGACGCCCGTGGAACGGCATGTCCAGGTCCACTGCTGGCAGCTAAAAAAGCCATTGCAGAAATCGGCTCGGGTGATATTATGGAGATACTATCTTCAGATGAAGGAACAAGACGGGATATCCCGAAATGGGCCGGTAAGAAGGGTCATGAGTATCTGGGGACCCTTGAAGAATCGGGTTATTTTAAGATCTACATGAAGAAACAATAAGGAGGATGGAGGGCTCAGAAGGTAAGAATTCTCCAAAGATCCTGGTATTCTCAACAGAAAAGATCTCAGATCCTGCTATAGACCTTGCCGGTTTGCTTAAAATGCACTATCCGCCAACGGTCTGCACTATAAGTATTCCCTGCTCCAGCGCTGTCAAACCCAGGTGGATCATGCATGCCTTTGAGAAGGGTTACGACGGTGTTTTTATTGCAGCTGACGGCACGGATTGCCCGTACAGCGATAGTTGTACCGACAATACGGCCTGGATTGTCGGGCAAACCCATGAGCTGATGAAGGAGAAAGGTTTGAAGCCTGAAAGACTGAGGATGGCTGCCATCTGTTCCGTGTGTTCGGAGCCCTTTGTCAGGCAGATGAAAACCTTTGCAGAATCCTTCTCGGGATCTTAAAAGCATTGTTATGACAGAATTAACAGCAGATTATGATGTTCTGGTCATCGGGGGAGGCATAGCCGGGGAAGAGGCTGCCTTAAACCTTGCATATTCGGGTTTTAAGATCCTGCTTGTTGAGAAGGATTTTTCAATCGGTGGCAAAATGATCCACCTGAGCAAGGTTTTTCCCACCCTTGACTGCGCTGCCTGCATCACCACACCAAAAGTATCGGAAACGGTCAGGCATCCGAATATTACCATATTTACCAGCTCTGAGGTCCGGGATATAGAAAAGCAAGCGGACAATAGTTTTTCCTTCACCCTGGTTGAAAACCCGAGATACGTGACAGATGATTGCACAGGCTGCCAGGTCTGTGAGGAAAAATGTCCCATCGTTGTGGATGACCAGTATCAATGGGACCTGGTAGGCAGAAAAGCAATATATATACCATTCAGTATTGCGAGTCCGCGCATCGCGGCTATTGATATCGAGAATTGTATACTCTGTGGATTATGCGAGAAATTATGTCCTGCGGACGCTATTGACTTTACCCAGGAAATAAGACAGAGTACTGTTACAGTCAGATCAATCATCTTCGCAACCGGTTTCAGGCTTTTCGATCCGCTGCAAATGCCACGGTACGGTTTCGGACAATATAAGAATGTGGTTACTTCCATGCAAATGGAAAGACAGCTGGTTCCCACCCGGCCGTATAACACCGTACTGCGTCCGGGGGACGGCAAAGTACCTGATAATATTGCCTATGTCCTGTGTACAGGTTCCCGCGATGAGAGCATCGGAAACCCTATCTGTTCCCAGGTTTGCTGCATGTATTCCATTAAGCAGGCACAACTGCTGATGGGTGCCTTACCCATGGCCGATATTACTATTTATTATATCAATATAAGAGCCTTTGGTAAAGGATTCAATGAGTTTTATGAACAATCAAAAGATATGGGGGTTGAATTCGTAAAGGCAAAAATTGCAAAAATCGACAAAAAAGAGAACGGAAACCTGGTCCTAAGGTATGAAGACATTAAGGAAGCGAAAATTATGGAGACCGAACATGATATGGTAGTATTATCGATTGGTTTTCTCGCAAATACTGAGTTCTCAGGGATGTTTAAAAATGATTCGGTTGAAGAGGACAGTTATCATTTTATAAAACAAACGCAGGTATTGGCCAGTCCGGCAAAAACAAGCATTGAAGGGATTTTTGTTGCCGGAACTGCATCAGGACCCATGGATATTCCTGACTCTATCCTGTCTGCCGGGGCAGCTTCTTCCGAAACGGCCGGTTATATCAGGAGGCTTAGCAATGAAGAATAAAATAGGTGTATATATCTGTCAGTGTGGTTCAAACATCTCCGATTATGTTGATGTAGAAAAAGTCAAAGATATTGTATCCGCACGGGACGGGGTCAAACTGGCAAAAACAACCATGTTTGCCTGCGCAGATTCGGTCCAGAAAGAGATCGTCCAGGATATACAAGAAAACGAACTGGATGCTATTGTTATCGCTTCCTGTTCACCGAAACTGCATTTATTCACCTTTCGTGCTGTGGCTGAACGTGCCGGCCTGAATCCCTATAATTATGTCCAGGTAAATATACGTGAACAATGTTCATGGGCCCATTCTGACAATCCGGTCAAAGCCACGGATAAAGCAATCCGGCTGATCGAAGCAGGTATAGCACGGGTCAGGCATTCTGCAGCACTGGAGAAAATTAAGATCGAAGCTCAGAATACTGTTGTAGTTGTTGGCGCCGGCATAGCAGGCATGCGTGCCGCTATTGAACTTGCTGATATGGGATCACAGGTCTTTTTGATTGAAAGGGAATATTATACAGGGGGCAGGCTTGCTCAATGGAATGAACTTTATCCCAGCAGCGAATCCGGACACGATATCATCGCCGGGCTTTATAAGCAATTGATCAATCACAGGAACATAAGAGTTTATACCGGGGCGGAGATTGTTTCAAATACGGGAATTATGGGTGACTATACAATAGAAGTCAGCATCAGGCCCAGGTATATCAGTACGGATACCAGGATAGATGCTGCAGTGCTGCAGAAGGCTATAGATGCCTGTCCTGTTGAAACAGATGATGATTTTAATTTTAATCTTACCATTAGGAAGGCCATTTATAAAAACCCTACGGGCACATATCCTGACATACCTGTAATCGATGTTGGATCCTGCAATAAATGCGGTGAATGCCTTAAAATATGTAAGGATATAGATCTTGAACGAAAATCCGAAACAGTAGAGATCCATGCAGGGGCCATTTTACTGGCAACCGGTTTCGACCTTTATGAACCCCAGCCCGGGGAGTTTGCTTACTCCCGGATAGACAATGTTATTACATTTCAGCAATTCAGGCGGTTGATAGAACTGAATGAAAAGGAGCTGGTTTATAAGAACAGGACTATCAGGAACATCGCCTATATATACTGCGTGGGGAGCCGGCAGGCAGATAATGGCAATAAATATTGCTCACGTTATTGTTGCACGGCTGCCATCCATTCAGCTATCCTGGCAAGGAAAAAATACCCCGGCATAAATAATTTTCATTTTACCAGGGGGATAAGGACATACGGTAAACAGGAAGTGATATACCAGGAAAGTCTGAATAATGGTGACCTGTTCATGCAATCCTTCGAAGATGATCCCCCTGTAGTAGAAAAACAGGGTAATGAGACTATTGTAAAGATCAGGGATGTTCTGACTGAAAACACAGAACTTGAAGTGAGTGCAGACCTGGTTGTGCTGATTACCGCTATGGTTCCCCGTAAGGATAATTCCATAGCCGGTATCCTGAAAGTTCCCCTCGGGCGTGATAATTTTTTCAATGAAATTCATCCAAAACTCCGTCCTGTTGAGACAGTTATCGATGGCGTGTTTATTGCAGGGGTTTGCCAGGGACCAAAAAACATAACTGAATCAGTACAATCGGCATTATCTGCCGCATCAAAAGCATATTCCATGCTCAGCAAAGGGGAAATAGAACTGGAACCCACCCTTGCCAGGATAGATAAGAGCCTTTGTCAGTGGTGTGATAAATGCCTGGAAGTATGTCCCTATGATGCAATTGTTAAAACAGAGCATGAAGGCAAAACGGTAGCTGTTGTTAATGAGCCAAACTGTAAGGGCTGTGGGATGTGCTTACCGGTTTGTCCGGAAAATGCAATTGATCTTATTGGTTATACGGATAAGGAAATTGAAAGTATGATAGATGCCATGGCGGAATAAGGATAAAAATTTCGGAAATGAAAAAAACAATTGATCATATCAAGGAGAAAAGGACGGTTTCCGAGGAATTAAAAGAAAAGCGTAAAGAGGACAACAGGATCAATAAACTGATCCTTAAAGCACTTGAATCCGGACCAAAGACCATTCCCCGGATTGCAGGGGAAACCGGGCTCGCGGAAGATATTGTTACCTATTATCTGATGACCCTCAGGAAATACGGAAAGCTGGAAACCGGAGAGATTGATGATATGGATGAGTATTTCAACTATAAACTGAAACAGAAAAATGAATAACAAAGTGCCAATAAATCAAAGAGTTAATTCATTTGAAATTATTTACTGTTGAATTTTACGCCATATGCTGTATATTTCAACACTCCCTCTAAGTATTTAATTACCAGGTTAGTACAATGATCAATTATTTCAGGTGTTGATATTCTCAGCAGTTTATCACCTGGACAGGCTTTTTGTACATCAATGTAAGATATTGATATACAATGCAATATGACCTGTTTTTTTAGTTTGGCACCATGTTTGGGATACCTGCTCAAAAGAAAGTTTACGGCAGTTCAGATGCCACCAACTAAAATTTGAGAAAAATGAAAACAATTATTGTATTGATTTCAACAGTAACACTTCTGACTGCAACATTTGCAAATGGAGTGTCAAAAGGGAAAAGCCAACCCGCGACAGACTCCATTCATATCCTGTGTAGTCCCGACCTGGTGGAAATAGCCGGCACATGGGCTGCAAAATACACAAGTGATAATCCGGGAGCCGGCCTGTCGGTAAGCAGGATACCTGACCAAGGCTTGGATGATATGTTGCAGACCGCCGGTACTATCTCTCTTGTCAGTAAGAAATACCTCCCTAATGCAGCCGGCCAGCGAACATGGAAGATGGTAGTAGGCCGGGATGTTGTTGTACCTGTTATGAATTCTGAAAACCCATACAGGGAGGAGATATTGCAGAAAGGGATCTCGCCTGAGGAATTTGCCGAACTTGTCAGTACTCCGGGCCGGCTTAGCTGGGGAATACTATTGAACAATACAGTTTCAGATCCTGTTAGGCCTTATTCTGCTAGCGATCAGTCTACCAGGACTTACCTGGCTGAATTCCTTGAGATAGATCAGCATTATATCACAGGGATAGAAACTGAAAATGCAGATGAGATGCTGAACTGCATCAGAAATGACAGGTTTGCCATTGGCTTTTGCCGGCTGACGGATATACTGGAGACCGGGGACAATGAAGTTATACCTGGAATAAGCCTTATACCGGTTGACAAGAACGGGAATGATCAGCTTGACCTTTTTGAGGATATTTATAATAATACCGGTGAACTGACCAGGGGTATCTGGATTGGCAAGTACCCGGGTACCTTATACAGCAGGTTGTATATGGTGGCCGCTGCCCGGCCGACCAGCGATAATGAACTGGCATTTATGGAATGGCTTGTCACCGAAGGTCAGCAATACCTGCCGGAGGATGGGTTCACAAGCCTGATTTACAGTGAGAGGCAATCTATGCTGCATAGTATTTATGACTACGGCATCCCTGTTGTTGATGTTCCTGTCAGAAGGGCTTCACAGCTAAAGTTATTCCTGATTATTACCGGAGCACTGCTGCTTGTTGCCATAATCCTTTATTTGCTTGCCAGGATCTTCAGGACCGGGAAATGGGAGGATGAAACAGTCGATGTCTGCCGCCTGTCTGTTTTCAGGGAAAACGCTGTTACATTTCCTACAGGATTATTTTTTGATAAAACTCATACATGGACCTTTATGGAAAAAGACGGCCGGGTACGAACCGGTATTGATGATTTTCTTCAGCATGTAACAGGCCCCATTACAAGGGTGAAAATGAAGAAAGCCGGCGACAGGGTCGTTAAAGGAGAAACATTCCTTTCACTGATCCAGCGAGGCAAACAACTTGATATTCAATCGCCTGTATCAGGGATCATCAGGGAACAGAATTCAGAACTGGTTGCAGACTCGGAAACAATTAATGATGCTCCCTTTTCCGCTGGCTGGGTGTATGTAGTTGAACCCGGCAACTGGCTGAAAGAGATCAATACTTATCTCATGGGGGATAAGTACAGGGAATGGTTAAAAACCGAATTTTCACGACTGAAGAATTTCCTGGCATCGGGCTTAAAACCCATGGAAACCGTAAATCCTGAACTCGTATTGCAGGATGGGGGTGAGATCAGGGACGGGGTACTTGAGTGTTATGGCCCGGAGGCATGGGAAGAATTTCAGTCCGGGTTCCTGCATACGGTTTGATAAGACAAAAAAGTTATTTAACATAATTAATTTATTCTAATCTGATAATGGGAATCAATCGACGAAATTTTTTCAAAGTACTTGGTTTGACAGGCGTATCACTGGGAACAGGCAAGAAGCTTGTTGCCATGCCTGATCAGGGAGATGATAAGGAATTCCGGGCCATCCTCTATGATGCAACCCGTTGCGGGGGGTGCCAGAGTTGTGAACTTGTATGTGCCTGGGAACATGATTTGCCTGAACCGGATCCTGAGGATATCCCCGTAGCGGGGATTCTCCGGAAGACCAATGAAAACAGGCGTTCTGTAATTAATGCTTATGAGACTTCCAGGGGGGAAGTATATGTTAAAAACCAGTGTATGCAGTGCAATCAGCCTGCCTGCGCTGCTGCCTGCCTGACCAGGGCCATGTATAAAACCGAGGAGGGACCCGTAATCTGGAGGGGTGATAAGTGCATGGGCTGCCGGTACTGCATGGTCTCCTGTCCCTTTGATGTGCCTAAATTCGAATACAACAGTCCGAACCCTAAAATTGAAAAATGCAATATGTGTTTTGAAAAGGTAAAAGAGGGTGAGCTACCGGTCTGTGTCGAGAACTGCCCGGCTGAGGCCCTTACATTCGGGACCCGAAGGGAGCTGATTGCCGAGGCGCACAGGAGGATACATGATGACCCTGATCTGTACTATGACGGGGTTTATGGTGAACATGAAGCAGGAGGAACAGGATTTTTATATCTCTCACCGGTCCCTTTCGAGGAGCTGGGATTCAATACCTCACTTCTGGACAGGCCTTATCCTGAATTAACAAAAGGATTCCTGTACTCTGTGCCTACAATTTTTGTTTTGTGGCCCGCATTGTTACTGGGAATACACAATTCAACAAAGAATAATTCAAATAAGCCTGACCAGGATGAAGATGAATAAAGCAGATTATATCTTACCGCAAGATAATGACGGCAGGCCGGTTGTCAAATTCCTGGCTGCCGAACTCAAACCCAGGGGCAGGTTCCTGACTCCCTTCAATATCATTTCCTTACCAATCATGATCCTAGGCATTGTGTTGATAGTCATTCGTTTTGCCAGGGGTATAGGTTCCATTACCAACCTTACCCAGGAAGTGCCCTGGGGCCTGTGGATAGGATTTGATGTGGTAACAGGTGTTGCATTTGCCGGCGGAGCCTATGTTATAACATTCCTGGTCTATATTCTGAATGTGAAAAAGTATCATTCGATTGTCAGGGTGACAGTATTGAACGGGTTCCTGGCCTATGTATTTTATGCCGGTGCACTGCTTCTTGATCTTGGAAGACCATGGAATGTCATAAATCCTATCATAGGGAACAGTTTCGGTGTCAGTTCTGTTCTGTTTCTTGTTGCCTGGCATTTCCTGCTTTACATGATAGCCCAGCTTATAGAATTCTCCCCGGCAATTGCCGAATGGTTAGGAGCCAGAAAAGCCAGAAAGATACTTTCGGGTATGACACTTGCCGCTGTCATTTTCGGAATCACCCTTTCCACTTTGCACCAGTCAGGTTTGGGAGCGCTGTACCTTATGGCCAAAGAAAAGATACATCCCTTGTGGTATTCTGAATTCATTCCCATCCTGTTCTTTGTGTCCAGCATTTTCGCAGGCCTGTCCATGGTGATTTTTGAAGGCTCGATCAGCCAGAAAGTCTTTTTTAAACAGATCAGTCCTGAGAATCATAAAACACACAATGGGATCCTGCATGGTTTGTCAAAGATTTGTGCCTTTACCCTCTTTGTATACTTTTTCCTGCAACTGCTTGTATTTGTACACGGACAGCACTGGGATCTGATTGGTACACCTATGGGTTACTGGTACCTGACCGAGATGCTGGGATTTGTTCTGGTACCCATGCTGCTCTTTTTCTACAGTTACAGGAAACAGAACATTTTCATGATCAAGCTTGCCGCAATCATTACCATGCTGGGAGTAATAATAAACAGGCTGAACGTCACCGTCATTGGATTTAAATGGGATGCTGCTAATCATTACTATCCTTCATGGATGGAAATTGTTGTAACGCTGACCGTCCTTTTTATCGAGATATGGATTTTCAGGTGGATAGTGAATCGCCTGCCGGTACTCAGGGACCCCCCGGCCTGGGCAAGGGAAAGTAATTAAGAACTATAAATAGTAAAAAAATGAACGGATTTACATATACTGATATTTTTGACACCAAAGGCATTGAATACCTGATAATAATAGGGTTCCTGCTGTTGATCATTCCCGTATGGATACTGATAAACAGGCCCCTGAACCTGGGAATGAAAGTCAGGGAGGCGCTGGGGACACTGACAGATCGTATACTGCGCATCCCCCAGGGATTGTTCTACAGTAAAAATCATACCTGGACCTACCTGGAGAAATCGGGACTGGCAAGGGTGGGGATAAATGATCTCCTGCAGCATATTACAGGCAGGATAGAACTGAACGATCTGCATGTTCCGGGGGAAAGGATAAATAAGGGCGATGTAATTGCACGGATCATACAGGATGGTAAGCACCTGGACATAACTTCTCCCATTTCCGGGGAGATACAGAAAGTTCATACCTCATTGGAACAGGATTCTGGCACCATCAATAAGGACCCATATGGTGAAGGCTGGATATATAAGATCAAACCGCATAGGTGGCTTGACGACACCTTTAGCTGTTACCTGGCTGGAGAAGCTACCGAATGGCTGAATAAGGAACTGAGAAGGTTTAAGGATTTCCTGCTTGAAGCAATTAACCGTGATGCACCGGAATCATCTGCGGTAATAATGCAGGAAGGGGGAGAAATGTCCGATAATCCGCTTTCAGGAATGAGTAAGACAATCTGGAATGACTTCCAGAAAATGTTCCTCGACACAATAGACTGAAAAGTGTCAGTTAAAGAGATATAGATACAATCAATTTATGTAAATTTTAAAGATAATTTGAATCCCGGTCGACCCTGATATAAAATGACGCAAACATGATCGGTCCTGTTTATAGCTTTTTTAAAAAAACACTGGAAAGGAAACCGATAAGAAATTTCGTAAGATTCAGATCTTCGATCTATGGACGGGTCGTGCTTATCAGTGCCGGTTCGCTTATTGTCCTCTTTGTTCTCTTCAACATTGTTTTCAGGTCAGTTTATGTCGAATTTTTCAACAGGACAATTCGCCAGAACGGTGATCACATCAGCTCAATCGTCGAGGGAGCTTTGTACTATTCCATGCTGGAGAATGACAGGGGGATGCTCCAGCGGACACTCGATATTATCAGTACCATGTCGGATATCGACGAGGTGAATATGTATGATGACATCAATAATCTTGCTTATACAACCGCCCCTGCAGAGCTGGAAAACCGGGGAAATCCGAACTGCAATGAATGCCATGAAGATCTCGGAGCCATGTTCTCTTACAGGGAAAATGCATACAGGATTGCTGATAATATACCCGAATGCGGGATCTACCAGAATACAAATAAAAGCAGGCATTTACTGATCAGGACGCCAATCCTTAATGAACCATCCTGTTATACGGCAGCATGCCATGCACACTCAGAAAGTGATGTAGTACTTGGTTCTCTTTTGATCAACCTTCCGCTTGTGGATCTGGATGCATTCGTTGATGAATCATCGACAAATTTTCTTTTCCTGGCTACCTTAATAACCATATTTCTCGTTACATTCCTAATCGTGTTTACCAGGAAAAGGATAAAGGATCCGCTCAATTCAATTATTGAAGCCAGCGAAGCCGTATCCAACGGAGATAATAACATAAGGCTGGATATAAAACCCGGACTTCTTGATGATATGAGAAAGGTTTCACTTGCCTTCAATAATATGCTTGATAATATTGATTCGGCAACTAAAGAATTACAAAACTGGTCACAACAGCTCGAATATAAGGTACAGAAAAAAACAGAGGAATTATCGGAAGCCCAGAACGAACTGATACATGTGGAAAGAATTGCATCCCTGGGTAAGCTCTCATCCTCAGTCGCACATGAGATCAATAACCCCCTGTCAGGGATCCTGGTGTATACTAAGTTGATACACAAACAATTAAGTAGTCCTGAATTCTATCATTCAAAAAAAGAATCCATCCTTAAAAACCTGACTTTAATTGAAACTGAAACCAAACGCTGCGGCGACATAGTGAAGGGCTTACTTGATTTTTCGAGACAGGACAGGGATGATTTTGAGGTGTCACACCTTCATCAGCTCCTTGATGAAACATACAATCTGATGACCCATTCCATCAAGATCGCAGACATCCGTTTTACCACCGATTATAATGCGGTCTCTGACATGGTTTTCTGCAGTCCGAACCAGGTGAAACAGGCTTGTATCGCACTGCTGGTGAATGCCTCGGAAGCCATACAGGAGCATGGTGAAATTAATATTAAAACATACAATCCGGATACGGATCACATAAGGGTTGATTTTTCAGATAACGGATCGGGGATCGCTCAGCAGGATCTGCCTCATATTTTCGAACCCTTTTTCTCAACCAAGCGTGAAGCGAGGGGTATCGGGCTGGGACTTTCCATCGTTCATGGGATTGTTGAAAATCATAAAGGCCGTATCGAAGTGGACTCAGAGCCGGGTGCAGGTACCACAGTCACAATAATTTTTCCTTTATCGGAAAATTAAGAAATATATAATGAATGAAAAAGTTACCATTTTAATCGTGGATGATGAGGAGTCAGTCAGGGATTCACTATACGACTGGTTCATTGATGATGGATATTATGTTGAAACCGCTGAAGATGCGAAGAAAGCCCTCTCCATCCTTGATGAGAAGGAATTTGATATTGTACTGGCCGACATTAAAATGCCGGGGATGGATGGTATGGAATTGCATAAACGTATCAAAACAATGTCCAGGGAACCCATCTTCATAATCATGACAGCCTTTGCTTCGGTTGATACGGCGGTCCAGGCCCTGAAAAACGGAGCATTCGACTATGTCACCAAACCTTTCGACCCTGATGACCTGTCCCATCTGATCAGAAATGCGGCCACACAGGTGTCTTTAAGGGCTGAAAATGAAACCTTGAAGAAAAACATCACCTCTCTTGTCGATGTGGAAGATATCGTCGGGAAGAGTGAAGCCCTGAAGAATGTTCTCAAAGAAGTTGAAAGTGTTGCCCAGTCTAATTCTTCCATTATTATCTGTGGGGAAAGCGGTACCGGGAAAGAATTAATTGCCAGGGCCATTCATTCCAATTCATCACGGAAATATTTCCCCATGGTCAGCGTTCATTGTGGTGCCCTGACTGAGAGCCTCCTTGAGAGTGAACTCTTCGGTCATGAAAAAGGTGCTTTTACCGGTGCTTCTTTTAACCGTAAAGGAAGGTTCGAAATGGCTGACGGCGGAACGATCTTCCTGGATGAGATCAGTACCATTACCTCCAAAATGCAAATAGAATTGCTCAGGGTCCTGGAATCCAAGACATTTGTCAGGGTTGGGGGAAACAAGGAAATGACCTCTGATTTCCGGGTTATCTGTGCCACCAACAGGGACCTGAAGAGCATGGTAAACAGCGGTACCTTCCGTAAAGATCTCTACTACAGGTTGAATGTGGTAACCATCAGGATCCCTCCGCTGCGGGACAGGGTTGAGGATATTCCATTGCTGGCGGATCACTTTATCAGGAAGTATTGTACATCGATGAGCCGGGACCTGATATCAATTGAACCGGCGGCCCTCAGGCACCTGGAAGAACTGGAATTCCCCGGTAATGTTCGTGAACTGGAGAACATGATCGAACGGGCCATCGTAATAGGAAACGGGAAGGAGATCAGGTTAAAAGACCTTCCTATGGGTAAGGAGGTCATAAGCAGTTCCATTGAAAGCCTGGAAGATCTTGAAAAGAAGCATATCCTGAAGATACTGGACAAATATTCATGGAATATTTCGCGTACTGCCAAGGCCTTGCATGTCGACAGGGCTACTCTCTATAACAAGATCAAGAAATATAAACTGGAGCAGGAGTGATTTGATTGGATAAACAGAAAATTATATTAATAGCCTGCGGTCATTTTGAGAAAAACCAGACAGGCGGGATAGAAGAAAAAATAGAGCAAAGCTTTCATTATCCTGTGGAGCTGATAGAATGCAATCTTGATATCAGTCGTTTCTATAATCCGGGCCGCCGGCAGTATAATGCCAATGAATTAATGGCTGTTGTGTCAAACTCTTACCTTCCCGGTTCATTAAAAATAATGGGATTGTTCAGGGTGGACCTGTATATACCCATCCTGACCTATATCTTCGGCCAGGCTCAATTAAAGGGTCAGACCGGGATCGCTTCTCTTTACCGCCTCAGAAACGAACTGTACGGCCTCGAACCGGACCACAGCCTGCTGAGCGAACGATTCACCAAGGTCATCATTCATGAACTGGGACATATGTTTGGCCTGATCCATTGCAATTACCCGGTCTGCGTCATGCGCTCCAGCACTTATGTTGAGGACTTGGATCAGAAAGAGATCCATTTCTGCCACAGCTGCCAGGCAGAGCTTAGCCGCCTTCAATAACTATTTCTGTGCGCCTTTGAAATAAATATTTTATTATAATTTTAGACTCCTACCGGAATACTTATCTCATGAATATTTTTTAATGTCCTATACTGATAATGAAATAATTGAAAAACTCAGGCAGGGTGATCAGAAGGTTTTAAAACATCTATTTGATGTTTATTTCAGGGACCTGTTGATCTGTTCATTAAAATATGTAATAAACAGTGACATCGCAGAGGAGATCGTGCAGGATGTTTTTATTCAGATCTGGAAGAACCGGAAGGTAATTCAGATCAAAAAATCCCTTTCTTCCTATCTTTTTACTTCAGTTAAGAACAGATCATTAAATCATATTAAGAGCAAGCATGCACGGATGCAATTCGTCGAACTGGGATCCGCAGAAATTAAAATATCAGCCGGTCCGGCCGATGAAACTTTAATTAGCGGGGAAATGAAAGCATCCATACAGGAAGCGATAAATACCCTTCCTCCCAAATGCAGGATCATATTTAACCTGTCCAGAAACGCAGAAATGTCCACAGCTGAGATTGCCGGCGAACTGAATATATCTGTAAAGACCGTTCATGCACAGATTGGGATAGCTCTGAAAAAAATCAGGGAACATCTTAAGGATCAGTGGGATAATATACTTTCCTGAATACTGCGAACCCGGTTAATTTTCATTTTTCCCCGGAATCTTTTTAAGCATCTGCCTGATAATCTTGTCTTATATACAGACAGGGATCAATAAATCTATTTGTCATGAATGATGAACACATTATTGCTTATCTCAGGAATGAGCTAAGCACCGAAAAGAGGAAAGAGGTCGAAAACTGGGCAGCCTCCTCGAAAGATAACAAACGGTATTTTAACAGGATAAAATTTCTCTGGGAACATTCTGTCAGTGATTTTAAGAACGCGGCCATCAGGCCGGAACTGGTATGGAACAGGATTGAATATGCTGTCAACCAGGAACGTTCCGTGCGGAGCAGAACCTTTTCTGTGGTATACAGAAACTTCAGCAGAATAGCAGCCATAGCGATCATTGCGTTTGGCATCGGATTTCTGACTATCAGGACAGTCCGTCAAAACCAGATACCGGAATCTGAATGGATCCTTGCTCATGCTGCAACAGGATCCAACGAAATAATATTGCCCGATAAAAGCCGGGTATGGCTGAACGCCGGTTCCGGGATTTCCTATCCTGAAAAGTTCAGGGGAAGACTGCGTGAAGTGAAAATTGAAGGTGAAGCCTACTTCGAAGTTACCAGGAAAAGAAGCAAACCATTTGTAATCCAGGCAGGCAGCTCAGGCATCAGGGTTCTGGGTACAAGCTTCAATGTGAACCACAAGCATAATGCAGAAAAGATTATCGTAACGGTACTTACAGGACGCATCGCTTTCTTTGAATCTGAAAAACCAGAAAACAGAATCAAACTTGATGCGGGAGAACAGGGTGTGTACAATACGCTGAATGCGGAGCTGAATAAACAGGTAAATACCGATGATAATTTCCTGTCCTGGAAAACAGGTATCCTCATTTTTGACAATACTTCACTGGAGGATGTATGCCGGGATCTGTCTCTTCATTACATGCTGACAATAGTTCCATCCAATGCAGATATTCTTAAAGCAAAAAGCCTTTCGGCTACTTTTGATAATAAGACTGTTGAAGAGGTATTAAACATTCTGTCCATCACCCTCGATATATCCTATAAAACAGATGATGAAATTATTACTCTTTTCCCTGAATAAGCGGCAAGGGTATCAATATGAGAAATCCATCATGAATCTCAATTCAAATATCCGTAAAGCAATGGCGGCAAATCCGGTACACGTAAAGAAATATCTGAGCCTTCCCGGCATCCTTCCGGCTGTGCTTGTAGGCCTTCTTATGATATGTCAGAACATCTCCGGACAAACCACCGGAAGTATGCTCAACTCCGAGATCAGCCTCGAAGTGAGCCGGGGTACTGTACATGATATTATAACTGAACTGTCTGAGAACCATCAGGTTCAATTTTCCTATGATCCGGGTATCATTCCCATGGAGAAACTGTGTACATTATCCGCCTCTATACTGACCCTGGCTCAGATACTGGACCAGGTCTTCTTGAATACCAGGATTAAATATACGGCATATAATAGTGTGATAATTTTATCGAAACGAAAGGAGTTTATTGTAAGTGGCTTTATTGAGAATAAGATAAGCGGAGAGAGACTTATCGGGGCAACCATTTTTGAACACAGTTCACATACAGGTACAGTTTCCAATAATTACGGTTTTTTCAGCATGACGGTCCTGGAAGGAGATATAATCCTGAATGCCTCATTCGTAGGGTACAAAACAGCCAATCACAGAATTGAACTCACAAAAGATACCTCGCTGGTAATCGGGCTGGAACCGGGGATGGAAATTGAGGAAGTCTCTGTGTCTGCCCGGATGAAAAGGGAAGAGCTGACCTCATCCGAGATCAGTGTGGAGAAAATTGCTGTACAATCCTTAAAAACAATACCGGTTCTCCTGGGTGAAGGAGATGTGCTTAAAATGATGCAGTACTTGCCGGGGATTCAGTTCGGCACAGAAACCTCATCGGGTCTTGTCGTAAGGGGAGGCAATCCGGAACAAAACCTGATACTCCTGGATGGGGCACCTGTGTACAACTCCAATCATGCCTTCGGCTTGTTTTCAGTATTTAATCCGGATGCCATTAAAAACGTTTCATTGATCAAAGGAGGATTCCCGGCCCGATACGGAGGCAGGTTGTCATCTGTCATTGATGTGCGGATGAATGAAGGCAATATGAAAGAGTTCAGCGGAAATGCAACGATAGGAACAATAGCTTCAAAATTCAATATTGAGGGCCCCATCATCAAAGACAAATCTTCCTTTAATATTTCGGCCAGACGAACCTATGTCGATTTGTTGTTACCAAAGAAGTTCAAGGAAGATGAAGATATTCCGATGTTCTCATTTTATGATCTCAATGCTAAGTTAAACTATAAACTATCCCGGAAGGACAGGCTTTTTTTAAGTTTTTATGCAGGACATGACCGGTTTACTGAAGAGGAAAGCTATACCAGTGATGACGGAAATTTCTTTGAATTCGATAATAACCAGGCCAACTGGGGAAATAAGACTTTACTGACAAGGTGGAATCACCTGTTCAGCAATAAACTGTTCAGCAACCTCTCGCTGGTGTACACCAAGTATGAAGTACGAATTGATGTGGAGGATGATGAGAAGGAATTCGATGATTATTACTATTCGGCAGTTATTTATAATTCAGGGATACAAGATCTGTCGGTATTATATGATGTTGACTATTATCCTCATGCAAAACATAAAATCAAATTTGGCTCCAATTATATATACCATACATTCAATCCGGGAGTTTTACGGAAAGTTTCACAGGATTATTATTTCCTTGACGGAGAAAAATACTACACTGCTTCAGGAAACGTAGATGAAATCAACCGGAACCCACTCATTAATGCGAGTGAGTTCAGGGCTTTTATGGAAGATGATTTTATACTGGGCGAAAAATATTTTATTAACACCGGCCTGCATTATTCCGGATTCTATGTACATGATGTTTATTATTCCTCCCTGGAACCTCGAATATCAGCCACTCGTACACTTACGGACGATATTTCTGTAAAAGCGGCATACTCCAGGATGAAGCAATATCTCCACCTGCTGACCCACTCGGGTATGGGCCTACCTACGGATCTGTGGATGCCTGTGACTGCACGGGTTAAACCCCAGTATTCCAACCAGTATACTCTGGGAATGGTTTATCACATCAATGAGTCTTATAAACTGAATGTTGAGACCTATTATAAATCATTGCACCAGATATATGCCTATAAAGAAGGTGTTGATTACCTGTCAGCAAATAACAGCTGGGAAAGCAATATCGCAATGGGTAATGGCAGGTCGTTCGGTACTGAGTTCATGATCAGGAAATCTTCCGGAAAACTGGATGGATGGATGTCCTACACCTGGTCAAAAACTGACCGGAAATTTGAGGAGCTGAACTATAGTAAGAGCTTCCCGTATAAATATGACCGTACGCACCAGCTAAATACGGTTTTAAAATATGCATTCAACGAGAAGTTCTCATTAAATGCTTCATGGATTTATGCCACTGGCATGGCTTATACTCTTTCAACCAGTAAATATACTTCCCTGCTTAACCTGTATAACTGGAATTCCCCGAACAGGCCGTCCGGATTCATAGATGCCATCGATAACAGGAATAATATCCGAATGCCGGATTACCATCGTCTGGACCTGGCTCTGTCATATCATAAGGCAAAGCAGAAGGTATCCACAACCTGGTTGCTGTCGGTTTATAATGTCTATAACCGGTTTAATCCATACCTGAGTTACTGGGACGATGATATGGGCGATCTGGGTAAAAGAAAAGTCAAACAGGTGGCACTTTTTTCAGTTATACCGGCACTGAGTGTCAGGTTGGAGTTTTAGAATGATATTTTAAGAACATATCAATTAAAATAAGAATGAAGGATATAAAAATCAGAAAGCGGGATACAATTAAAGTTTTATTGCTTTCCATATTGACAGCTATTTCATGCGTTTCATGTGAGAAAGTACTATTTATGGATCTTCCTGATGAGGACAGGAAAATAGTTATGAATGGTATCATCGCCCCCGGTTACGGATTATGGCTGAATGTTTCGTCAAGCGTCGGCACATCAGAGATACCGGTGTATAGTTATGTACCAATCAATAATGCCCAGGTGGAGTATTACCAGGATGGTATCCTCATTTCAAGCCTGGTCGGCAACGGCTATGGTGATTATTATGAAACGGATTTCAAACCTGAAGCTAAGGCTGAATACAATATAGTGGTAATTGCCCCGGGGTTTCCCAGGGCAAGCGCAGTTGTAAATATTCCTGAGCGGGTTGATATTATGGATTTTGATACCTCTTCTGTCCTTAAACGGGTGGATATACATAATCAGAATTATCATGAAATTGAATTCTTCGTAAACTTTACCATAAGTGATCCTGAAGAAGTTGATAATTACTATATGCTGGGTGCGTTTTTTAGTGATGATTGTACCTTCTATCCCCTGGCAGCAGAATCAGCCGACCTTAATATGAATATATACATTAAGGATGGGATTGATGTACTGGCCTGGACCGATCAGAATACCAACGGGCAGACCAGGCAGTACGATGTAAAATTCAAACTGAGCAGGTACGCTGGTTTCGAAACAGATATAGAAATAAGATTATACTCCATCGAGGAGGCATATTTCAGCTACCTTAAGACATATTCTCAGAATTATACCGTCCTGAATGATGGCTCGCTTCTGTACGAGCCAGTACTCGTATCATCCAATGTTTCAGGAGGATATGGAATTCTTGCCGCTGTGTCCACTAGCCGGATAGGCTTTCATTACCGGTTCTGATTTTTGTAAAACAGAAAGGAATCTCTATTTTTGGACCGGGCGAAAAAGGATGACGGATCATTAGCCCGGATCCTCCGCTCCACAGGAGTTTTACTAATAACGGTTCTCAAACAATATCTCATGGAAAAATATCCCCTGATTCCCAAAGGGATCACCCTGCCTTTCATACTTCTTACCTCCCTGTTTTTTGCCTGGGCCATCCCCAACAACCTAACCGACACCATGCTGGCGGCATTTAAAAGGATCATGAGTCTGACCGATACCAAAACTGCATGGATACAGGTTTCCTGTTACCTGCTCGGGTACGGGTGTTTTGCAATCCCCGGTGCATTATTCATTAAGAAGTATACCTACAAATCAGGAGTGATGCTTGGACTGGGACTTTATGCCCTGGGTGCTTTCCTGTTCTATCCTGCAATGCTTACTTCAGGAGGAAGCATAAATCTCAGCTTCATGATGTACCTTACTGCAATTGTGATCCTTTTTGCGGGACTGTCGATTATTGAGACCTCGGCAAACTCCTATGTATGTGCCATCGGTCCGGAACAATCCGCCACCCGGCGTCTGAACTTTTCACAATCATTCAACCCCTTTGGTTCTATTGTGGGTGTTATAATCAGCCAGGTATTTGTGCTTTCTCAATTGAATACAATGAGTGCCGCTGAACGGGCCTCTATTCCTGCGGAAGAATTGACCCGGATACAGGGAGGTGAATTAAATGCCGTTACCATGACTTACGTGGTCCTGGGATTGGTGATGGTGGTCCTTTTACTTGCGATATTAATTACCAGGATGCCTAAGCTGAAGGAGGATGATAAAAAACTTGATTTTGCCGGGACCTTCAAAAGGCTTAGTAAAAACAGAAACTATGTATGGGGGGTGGCTGCCCAGTTTTTCTATGTGGGGGCCCAGATCGCTGTCTGGTCATTCATCATCAGGTATGCAATGCAGCAACTTCAGTTTGATGCCATAATCGCAAAGATAGGATCAGATGCCAGCTCAGCAGAAATAATAGCTGTGCTGAGGAATGTCGAACCCGTAGCGGCCAGGTTTTATAATTTCTGTGAATGGATAGGGATGGATGTCCTGTTGCCCCGTACAGCCGAACAGGCCGGTGCTACTTATTATATAATGTCTTTGATTGCTTTCGTACTGGGACGGTTTATCTGTACGGCTTTAATGAAGTTTATCAAACCCCGGAACCTTCTGACAGCCCTGGCACTGATTGCCGTGGTATGCTGTTTGGTTTCAATTTATGGACAGGGGTTCATTGGTGTGTATACGCTGGTTTTGATCTCCGGCTGTATGTCACTGATGTTTCCAACTATTTATAGTCTGGGGATAGCCGGACTGAAGGATGATACGAAAATCGGGGGTGCGGGGATGATCATGGCTATTGCCGGGGCAGCCTTCCTGACACAGATCCAGGGTATTGTCTCTGACCAGTCAGGGAGCATTAAGTTTGCTTACTGGGTGCCTACCATTGCCTTCCTTATAATTGCATACTATGCAGCCGTTGTGAGCCGGAAACGGGCGCCGGTTATATCCGGGACAGGAACTGATCTTCATCAGTAAAAATCTTATTACAGGCGGTTTGGTTAACTGGACCTGTGGGTTATTTTTATTACCCAGACTTGGAATCTGTCCGGGTAATTCTTAAATTGAACATTATTTTAACTATATGAGATTTAACCGATTCATAAACCGGGGAACAGGGTTCTTAATTCTTATTATACCTGTCCTGATATGCTCCTCCTGTAAATCAGACAAAAGCCATTCACGGGATGTCGGACAATACCTGGATGACTCCGAACTGTCAGAGGTAATGGTTCAGATCGACCAGATCCGGAACGTGTTTTACCTGACCCCCTCACCGGCAGAGATGCTGGGCATTATTGATCTCACCGGCCTTCAGTTCGATGGCACATTGCCGAATAACAGGGATAATGCCGACAGGTATCTGGATTCCAGGTCACAATCCCTGAACCTCGGGATATACATTACCGACCTTGCTTATATGGCGTTGTACGGAAGGCATGAGGAAACCATTGATTATCTTGAAACAGTCGGGGATATGGCCAGGCAGGTAAGGGTCAGTGAGGCAATAAGCAGTGAACTTGTTGATCGGGCAAGGGATAATGCGGAGTCGATGGATTCCCTGTATGAAGTATGTAATGAAGCCTTTGTCGAATTGCTGCTTTACTGCGAGCAGAACAAAAGGGCCAATACAGCCGTCCTGATCTCGGCCGGCGCATTCATTGAGAGCCTTTACATGGCCATCAGTATGGTGGAGGATTATAGCCAGGTGAATAAGCTGATCCAGCATCTTGCGGACCAGAAATACGTGATTGATAACCTGTTCCTGATGGCTGAAAGTTTATCCGGGGATGATAATGTGAAGGCTTTACTTGAGAATTTAAGACCCGTGAAAGACCTGTACGACCTGGTCGAAGAACCTCAGGGTAACACAACAATGAAAAAAGAAGATTCAGGTAAACTGGTGATCGGATCAAAGAAACAAATCGGGCTGTCTGAAGATCAGTTCAGGGAATTGAAAAAGATCACGACTGAAGTCCGGACAAATATCATATCAAATATTGTTTAACGTGCGTCAGTAATGAAAAATCTAAACTGTTTATTCCTTTTCACTGCCCTTTTATCATTATTTACCTTTAATACTTGGGCCCAGGAATGCACTGAATACCACAAGAAAGGTGATTGTAGTATGGATAAGGAAAGGGGCTGGAAAGTATACAGCCAGTCGAAAAGTTCAGCCATATCCCTCAAGGAGGCGGTTGATTTCAACGTCGTTTTTTACGGACAGAAAAACTATGTTTTATCTTTTTGTACCAGCCAGCACATGTACCCGGTGCATTACAAATTGCTGGATCCGCAGACCCGGGAAGTACTGTATGACAATGCAGGCGACAGGTATGTTGGTTCGCTCGAAGTAGGATTCGATGTGACCAGGTCGCTGCTGATTGAGATAGATGTGCTGGCAGAGACAGCACCGTCAGAGAAGAAAAAGTCAGAACCCGGGTGCATAGGGCTGCTGATACAGTATGATAATTACTGACCCATGCCTGTCTGGTAAATAAGTTGTTCAAAAAAATTGAAATAAACTGCTGAAACCGGTACCGTATAGCTTACTGATGAGCATCCTGGAATGGATGCAGCTGTGATTTTTCCTGTTTACTTCCAACCAAAAATCCTAAGTGTTGTTGTAGGCCAAACACCTACAAAAAAATCAGCCTTTATACTATACTGGAGGAGTTTATAATTCTCTAATTTCACAACAATTAATCTTCATTGAGATATGAAAACAGCCAAAATGCCAACCGGAGTCGAAAAAAGGATTTTCCCGGTTGTGGGCATAGGCGCCTCGGCAGGCGGACTGGAAGCCCTGGAACAGTTTTTTGGCAATATGCCTGAAAACAGCGGTATATCTTTCGTGGTCATCCAGCACCTCGACCCGGACCACGTTGGCATTATGCCCGAGCTTTTACAAAGGACTACCCGCATGAAGGTCCTGCAGGCGACCGACAGGCTTAAGGTGAAACCAGACTGTGTATATGTGATACCACCCAAAAAGAGCCTTTCATTGCTGAATGGCGCACTGCATTTGTTCGATCCGGTTGAATCACGCGGCCTTCGTTTACCTATAGATATTTTTTTCCGGTCACTGGCCGACGACATGCAGGAAAAAAGCATTGGTATTATACTTTCGGGCATGGGATCCGATGGCAGCCTGGGACTGAAGGCCATTAAAGAAAAAAACGGGGTGGTACTGGTGCAGGATCCTGCCACTGCCAAATTCAACGGTATGCCCCTCGCCGCCACCGAAGCCGTAATTGCTGATATTGTGGCACCCGCCGGGGAGTTGCCCGGCAAACTGATCGATTACCTTAAGTTTATCCCGGCAATAAAAACAGGCCCCGAGCTTGAGAGTAAAAATAAAAGCAACCTGGATAAAATTATCATCCTGCTACGCGAACATTCAGGCCATGATTATTCTTTGTATAAAAAAAATACCCTTTTTCGCCGGATCGAAAGGCGCAAAGGTGTTCACCAGATAGACAAGATACAAACCTATGTCCGCTTTTTGCAGGAAAATCCTCAGGAAGTCGGGATCCTTTTTAAAGAGCTGCTGATTGGTGTTACCAGCTTTTTCCGCGATACTGCCGTATGGGAAATGCTCAAAGAAAGTGTTCTTCCTGCCCTGATTAACGAACTGCCCGACGGACATGCTCTGCGTGCCTGGGTGCCGGGTTGCTCAACCGGGGAAGAGGCCTATTCCCTGGCCATAGTTTTTAAAGAAACACTTGAAAAAGTCAAAAAGTGCAAAAACCTTACTCTGCAGATATTTGCCACCGATCTCGATAAGGATGCCATTGAGAAAGCCCGCAAAGGTAATTTTTCTTCAAACATCACTGCCGATGTATCACCCGAACGTATCAGCCGGTTTTTTACTGTTGAGGATGACGGCTATCGCATGAATACCGACATACGTGAAATGATGGTGTTTGCTACTCAGAATGTCATCAAAGACCCTCCCTTTACCAAACTCGACATTCTTTCGTGCCGCAATATGCTGATATACATGGAACCCGGATTGCAGAAAAAACTTACAGCGCTGTTTAATTACAGCATTAATCCCGGTGGAATTATGATACTTGGCTCAGCCGAAACCCTTGGTACCCGGGAAGAAGGTTTTACGGAGCTTGACGCCAGATTGAAAATTTTTAAACGCTCTGCGACAGTTCTGCTGCCTGAACTGGTTGATTTCCCAAGCTCTTTTTACCGCAATAAAGTAATGGCAATTGATAACAAAACATCCCCGAAAGTTATTGAAAACATACAGACCCTTGCCGATCAGATTTTGCTTCAGCGTTTTGCCCCTGCCGGCGTGCTGGTAAACGATAAAGGAGACATAATTTACATCTCAGGCCGCACCGGGAAATACCTTGAACCGGTTGCAGGCAAGGCAAACTGGAACATTCATGCGATGGCACGCGACGGATTGCGCCAGGTGCTGCCGGGTGCCTTCCGAAAAGCCTTGCAGAACTTTGATCCGTTGATCCTGCACAATATAAAGATAGGAACCAACGGGGGTACCCAGTGTGTGGATGTCACTATTCAACGCATCGAAAACCCCGATTCGATAAGAGGCATGGTTATGGTGGTATTTACCGATCTGCCAGTCGTAGCTGAACAATATGTAAAGAGCCCGAAAACAGGAAAACAAAGTTCGACCGGGCAACAGAAGGAACTGGAAATTGAACTGCAACGATCGTATGAAGAGCTGCAAAGCACCCGCGAAGAAATGCAGACATCCCAGGAAGAGCTGCAATCAACCAATGAAGAACTGCAATCGACAAATGAAGAACTTACAACCTCCAAGGAAGAGATGCAGAGCCTGAACGAAGAACTGCAAACGGTTAATCTTGAACTGCAGACCAAGGTAAGTGATTATATCCAGATGCACGATGACATGAAAAACTTGCTCAACAGTACCGAGATTGCTACCCTTTTCCTCGACAAGGAGTTGAACATCCGCAGGTTCACCGATCAGGTAACCAGGATATTTAAACTGCGTACCTCTGATATCGGCAGGCCTTTTACCGACCTGGTAACTGATTTGCAGTACCCCGAAATGGACAACCATACCAGGCAGGTACTCAGATCCCTGACACCCATCGAAACGGCAATTGAAACAAACGACGGAAGGTGGTTTACTGTCAGGATCATGCCTTACCGAACCCTCGACGATCGCATCGATGGACTGGTATTGACATTTACTGATATAACCATAGCCAAAAAGCTTGAAATAGAGCTGAAAAAAGCAAATGAGGCACTTCGCAGAAGCAAGAAAAACCTGTAACACCACCCGGCTCACACAAGCGAAGGGCACCAGGTCAGAAAGGAAGCAATTATGAAAAATGCCGGTAAGAAATCAGAAGCCGTAATCCTGAGACAGAAAGCAGAGGAGTTGATGAAAAAGAAACAGTCAAAAACAGGGACGCAGGCATCTGAATTACGCGAGCGCATTCCCCGAAGCTCTGCTTCGGGGTTAGCGAGCACAAATGAAAATAAACAATTAATCGACGATTCCTCGCAGCTCTGCTGCGAGGAGAGTCAATCCGAAACGCTGAAACTCCTTCACGAGCTGGAGGTACACCAGATAGAGCTGGAATTGCAGAATGATGAACTCATGCTGGCAAGATCCGCTGCACAGGAGGCTGCTGAAAAATATATTGAATTATATGAGTTTGCACCATCTGGTTACTTTACACTTTCCAGGGAAGGTAAAATCATCGAGCTGAACCTTCGCGGATCGCAGATACTTGGCAAAGAAAAAGCACACCTGAAAAACAGCCTGTTTGGTTTTTTTGTCTCCAGCGATACAAAATCAATCTTCAATCTCTTCCTCGGGAATATATTTTCCAGCAAGGCCAAAGGATCATGCGAGGTATCGCTGAAACCGGATGGCAACTCACCAACGTACATATACCTTTCCGGCATTATAACTGAAAATGAGAAACAATGCCTTATAACCGCAGTGGATATTACCAAACGAAGAGAAGCCCTGGAACAAATAAAACAAAAAAGTGAACAATTGGAGAAAGCCAATGCTGAAAAAGATAAATTTTTCTCCATCCTCTCACACGATCTTCGAAGTCCGTTGAGTTCTTTTATTGGTCTCACAAAGATCCTTTCAGAGAGATTGCCTGAAATGAACCAGAATGAAATTCAGAAACTAGCAGATACCTTAAAAAAAACTTCAACATCGATTTACCTTCTGGTTGTTGATCTTCTTGAGTGGTCGGTACTGCAACGTGGATTGGCTGATTTCAACCCTGTGCCAGCGCCCCTTATTGAAGTTGTTAAAAGCAGCACAGAGTCTCTTTCTGATCTGGCACACCAGAAAAATCTGGAAATACAATTGCAGGTACCTGAAAATCTTTTAGTGAAGGTAGATCGGACAATGCTTGAATCTACCCTGAGGAATCTGCTCTCAAATGCAGTAAAGTTTTCATTCCGGGGTGAAAAAATAGTGGTATCGGCAAAGCTTGCTCATGACAATTTTATTGAAATAGCAATAACAGATACCGGTGTTGGGATGAGTCCTGAGTTATTGGGCAATTTGTTTCAAATGAACGGAGAGACAGGTCACGAAGGTACTGAAGGGGAACCCAGCACGGGCCTTGGGCTGCTGTTGTGCAAGGAATTCGCCGAAAAACATGGCGGGAAAATTCACGCTGAATCGATAGAAGGTAAAGGAAGCACGTTCCGGTTTACTGTACCGGGAGCAGGTGCCGGGTAATAAACCTGGCCAAAGGAACCTTCGCCCTGATAAATGCATCAGTCAGTCAGGCCCTCAGGAAGCAGTTGATAAATGAAAAACTCACAGCTTATGAAAAATTCAAAGGATAACAAAACATCGGAGGCTACATCTTTGCGCCAGAAAGCAGAAGAGTTGATGAAAGCGAGACCTTCAAAATCAAGTTCGCAGCTTTCTGAAGCCGAAGCGCTGAAACTCATTCATGAGCTTAAGGTGCACCAGATAGAGCTGGAATTGCAGAACGAAGAACTCATACTGGCAAGATCCGCTGCACAGGATGCTGCTGAAAAATATGCTGAATTATTCGATTTTGCTCCTTCGGATTGTTTTGTGCTTTCCAGGGAAGGCAAAATCATTGAGCTAAACCTCAGCGGATCGCAAATGCTGGGCAAAGAACGCTCCCTTTTAGAAAACTGCCGGTTTGACCTTTTTATTTCCGGCGATACAAAACCAATTTTCAATCTCTTTCTTGAGAAAGTATTTAACAGTAAAACCAGAGAATCATGTGAACTGAGCCTGTCAACCGGTGACAACCTGCCTGTGCATGTTCATCTTACCGGGATCGCTACCGCAAATGGAGAACAATGCCACATAAACGTGATTGATATAACAGGGCGCAAGCAGGCGGAAAAGGACATCCTCTACCAGGCACAGCTATTGGAAAATGTTTCTGACGCCGTGGTTTCAACAGATAATGAATTCAACATTGTAAGTTGGAATAAGGCCGCGGAAACGTTTTACGGCTGGCAGGCGGATGAAGTTATTGGTAAGGCTTTCAACCAGGTTGTACCGGTGAAATATATAAATGCTGACAATGAGGATGTTTTGCTCCAATTCCGCAATGAAGGTCTTTGGAAGGGTGAAGTCATCCAGCAGAAAAAAAACGGCGATGAATTTTATGTGCAAGCTTCCATGACAGTTCTGAAGGATCAAAACGGGAATCCCA
>CAZILN010000186.1:0-1627 GCA_964540005.1 uncultured Bacteroidaceae bacterium
ACAAGGTATATATTTACCGTGATACTGTCCTGATAGACAGTGTTGAGATTGCTTCAAATACAGATACTGCCTATACAGATACAGGACTTATCAATTACCAGGAATACCTCTATTTTAAACAGTCAAAAGATATATGGGGAAATACCGGCAGCACTTCAGATACTGTTTCTGCCATTCCAAACATAATAATCGTCGATTATGATGCTAATAGCTATGGAACGGTAAAAATCGGCAAACAGGTATGGATGAAGAAAAACCTGAGGACAACCCATTATGATGACGGTACTCCTCTTGTAAGCGGCGCCACTGCTGGTGATATAACCGGTAATATTGTAACACGATATTATTTCTGGTATGTGAATGATTCAGTTGCCTATGCAGACCAGTATGGTGCCTTATATACTTGGGCAGCAGCAATGAATAATGCTACCAGTACTAACATGAATCCCGGTGATGTTCAAGGCGCATGTCCTGATGGATGGCACCTGCCGAGCGATTCAGAATGGAAGGAGCTGGAGATGTATCTCGGCATGAGCCAGGTGGATGCAGATGCCACCGGATATCGTGGCACATTTGAAGGGGGAAAACTTAAAGAAGCAGGATTAAGCCATTGGGCAAGTCCAAATACAGGTGCGTCAAACTCCAGTGGTTTTACCGCCTTACCGGCCGGAGACCGCCTGGCAGATGATACCTACCAGCATTTGGGTACAAATGCAAATTATTGGTCCTCAACCGAACGGGGAAGCTCCGCAGCCTGGTCTCGCGGTTTGGCACATAATGAAGCAGGTATTACGAGAGATGATCTGTACCATGAAAAAGAATCAGGACAATCATTACGCTGTTTGCGTGATTTTGACTACAGACCGTCTGTACACCTGTCTGATGACACACTCGATTTTGAAGTAATAAGTGAGTTCGTCCCTGATACCAGTAAATCATTCTTCCTGCTGAATACCCATAGCGATACAGTTCAGGTTGACAGCATTTACTCTACCAATAATGCATTTACAACAGATGTCACCGGACAAACCGGTCTGTATGATATAATCCTGCTCCCCGGAGATACAGTGCACATTCAGATCAGCTTGAATACAGAAGGTCTCTCCGGGAAGATCACAGACACCCTGTACTTCCATATTAACAGTTACAATACCATACTGATCCTGGGTGCTGAAATAATTACCTTCCCTGATTCAGTTCACGTAAACCCGGGGGACAGGTCAGCCACAATATCCTGGGATACAATAAATTGGAATTATATTAAAAATGTATTTATTTTCCGAGACGAACAGCTGATCGACAGTGTTCAGCCATCTTCGAAAGCCGATACATTTTACATTGATGATGATCTGATCAATGGGCATTCCCATAAATACTTCTTCTCGATAGAAGACATCTGGGGGTTATCAGGTAGTACCTCAGACACTAGCCGCATCACCCTGATCAATGTTGCGGATGGACTGGTAGCCTATTATCCACTGAACGCGACCATAGAAGATGAAAGCGATAATTCTAATGATGGAACTGCATATGGAGGAGCCTATACAGCTGACAGGTTTGGTTACGAGGATAATGCCTATTTCTTTGACGGGATGAATGATTTTTTGAGTATGGGTGGCGATACGAC
>CAZILN010000187.1:0-26231 GCA_964540005.1 uncultured Bacteroidaceae bacterium
CCGGACCAGCGGGTAAAATCGATAACGATGGCATCCAGCCTCCCGGCATAGCTGATGCTGTCCTGTATATCCTGTGTGATCCTTCCGTTTATATCGATCGTAAAAAGCCGGGATACGGAATCTGCTTCCTTTTCCTCCCTGTAATATTGTTCCATCTGGGCAACATGGATACTGTAAGGTAACTCGTACAGGTACCAGAACCAGTGAGAATAGTCCTCGCCTTCACCATTATAATTATGTCCTACAACCTCACAGTCCTGTACATGCCGGCCTGACTTGTCAATGGTGACCAGGTATAACTTATCGTATATGTATCCGGGTTCATCCTCTGAATATATCAGTAAATTGAAAATGTAGGGTGTCTCAAAATATGCGAAATAATAAAAATTAATCTGACGATATCCCGATGAGAATTGTGTGGGTTGTGAAGCATAGACATTGTAATAGGAAAGGTGATCAACAATGAAATTGGTATCCACCGGGGTAAGGCCCTCAGCTCCGCCAAATTTCAGATATTCCTCCATAAGTTCATCGGGGAGTTCATCACAATTCTGCCGGATAAATTCCAGGTCGATGGAACGTTCATCTTCCTCCAGGAAATTAATATCGGGAGCGTAAAAGCCGCTGTGAGGATCAGAGGATTCTTCAATCGCATCATCACCGGCTCCATCATAATATTTCGCGTCGGAGCCATTTGAATCTGCAGGGGACTTTTGTTTACAGGACAGTACAGTGATTACCAGGAAAATAACCGTGATTAATTGAAAGAGTTTCATGATATTAAGTTTTTGAGATTCCTTGATACTTGTTTTGATTATTAAAGTAATTCATTTCAGTCAAATCAGAAAAATTAAAAAGTATTTTTATCAGGAATTATGTGGATGAGATGTACCCTAAACTGGGTCACCTGGCGGAAAGCCCGCCGATGGACAACCTACATTACCAGATCTATCACTTCTATGCAAAGGACCCTGAAGTAAGGAGAATCGGGCTCCAGCTGTTCAGTCATAAGGTCCCTGAATACTGAAAACCCGGCCTATCGGACCAGGATGGGGTAGGTGAGCTTCAGAAAGAGGATCTTTGAATGAAGCTGGTTTTCATCAGGCAGCATCAGCTCATTATTGGTTGTGTATATCAGGTAAACCGCACCGAAGGGTGGTTTGAACCTCCAGCCGAACAGCCCGTAAACATAGATTCGTTCTGTGGCAGTGTTATTCTGAGCGAAGACCCTGAGCCATAAATCTGGAGTGAAATTGTAGCTGGCAGAAAGAATGTTCAGAACTGTAGAATTGTTATCGGGATCAGGATTAAACCTGATTACATCGAGGCTGTATTCGAGTCCCAGTTTCTGAACAGGTTTAAACCGTGCCATGAATGTGGTACGGGTAAAATCCCTGTCAAAATTTTGTCCCCGGGTGTAACCAAGCCTTGCCGAAGCCCATTCATCGGTATTGTATCCCAGCTCTGCACCGTACTGGTGGTTGTAAAATTTCTTTTCATACAGCTTGAATTCATCATTATAGGATACTTCCAGACTGAAACGGTTCTGCATGTATAACCTGGCCGATTCAGTAACATTCCAGCTGCGCAGAACACCCTGCTGGCTCCAGAAGATGTTGTTCCTGGTGCTCAGGGACAGGTATTCGATGGTACTGTTCTTCATCCACCACCTGTAAGACAAATCACTGTCGATTACCCTGGCGTTCTCCTCCCTTACAAAACCGGTCTGGTTGACGTTTTCCATGAAATTTTCTCCCCAGTGTGAGTACCTGACATGATAGTGATAGATATTGTTTTCACGGGCGGCCCTGACAAACCAGGCTGAGTGTGTCTTAAAATCACCCGGGGCGCTGCCCACAAACTGCCCGGTCAGTTTCACCGTTTTCCCCAGGTTGACAGCATAATCGGCGCTAAGGGACCTGGCGTATCCTCCTTCCCATGATTTATCCACGAATGTCAGTCCGGCCGTGGAGGATTTCAGTATATCCCCTTTCAGCCTGACGGCTGAAAATACGGCAGCCGGTTCATCCTGGTCGGACTGTTGTACCGTCCTGGTGCTTAAAGCATTCAGGTTCACTCCCCCTATCTTTCCGGTAACTTTTCCCCCGTAATCAATATCATTTATCCGGCGGGAATAAAAGGTCTGGATACGGGTGCTGAACAGGTCATTTCCTTCCTGAAAAAACAATCGCTTCTCAGGAAAGTTTATCTCATAACGGGTCAGGTTGATCTCTTCCTGGTCTCCTTCCACAGTAGCAAAATCAGGATTATAGGTGAGGTTGGCGGTGAGTTGGGGGGTGATCCCTATCCTTGCATCCACTCCTGCATCAGGTTTGACCTTTTTGTGGATCCCCGTAACATCGCTGTCTTCATAACGAAGGGTTCCATATGGGAAGAGGCTGAGCCGGGCAGTACTGGCTGGTGTTTTGATCTTGGTCAGTGTACCCCCCTGCGATGGTCTGAGATCTTCAGACAGCTGACCGGACCAGTAGGACGTTTCTGAGTTTTTCCTGATGACCCTGCCAAAGTTGATCCCCCAGGTATCAATATCTGCCCGGTAATTAATACTTTTAAACGGGATCGCTAATTCAGCCACCCAGCCATCCTGGTTGATAGCTGCAGCAGCAGACCATTCCGTGTCCCAGTTGTGATCTGAATTCTTCCCATCATCGATCAAACGAATATCAGTCTGGGTAGAAAGTGGATTTATGAGGAAGGCATATGCAGAACGCTGATCGTTATAGGTGTCCAGCACCAGGGCTATCATATCATCCCCTTTGGTCTGGTAATCCCTGTTCTGGAAACTGGCAACAATTCTGTCCGGTTCCGGATCCAGGCAGATAAAAGCCGCATAAATATTTTCATTATCATAGCAAATATAGGCTATGGTTATTTCAGTAGCCGGTTGTCCGCCCCGCGGTTCCATCTGTGTGAATCCTGTGGCCGAATCGACAACAGCCCATTCTCCCGCAGAGATCCGTCCATCAATAACAGGAGGATCATCTACAAAGTTGGTCTCAATGGTTTTCTGGGCATTCAGGACAGAAAACAGTGCAGTAAAACAGGAGAATATGAGAATTTTAATTTGCAAAACTATGTTGCCCGATTAGGCACGGCAATATTACTTAAGCTGATGCTAGTGAATGTCGAACACAAAATAGAAAAATTTATTGTAAATTTATTCTTATCACAATCACTGCCCATGCCTAAACTAATGCATCATGAGGATATTGAAAATTTATTTCCTGCTGCGTATGACCCTGCTTTGTATGATCCTGCTGCTTGACTCCTGCAGTAAGCCGGGCAGGAAAGAGGCTTCAGGATTAGTGTATATCTTCCTGGAGAAACCCTCAAGTTACCCGGATCTGTTTAATAAGTACAGTGAATTAGATATTGCGGAGTTTATTAAAAAGCATCCTGTGGAACATCCCTCTACTGACACTCTTTTTGTGACGGAGTTCTATGTAATGGAGGCCTTTGATGATTTTCTGCCCGGGGGAACCGATTCCGTGATGCTGGCTTTCCTGTCATTCGGGGATGAAGGAGAAGATCAGGTAACTGGCGGAGATAGCATTTTAGGAGAGGCTTTTCAGATCCGGGAAAGCAAGGGGGTATTGAGTATTATTGAACGGAAGTATTTCACCACGGCAGATATTGAACAGGAGCCGGCCGCGGAAGGGACTGAAGCCGATGTCATGGCCATTGAGGAGGATGCTGAACCGGTGTACCGGCTCAATATTTTTCCGGAAGGAGGGGGGGCGCTTGATCCTCTCGACAAGTATTATGATGCAGTAACGGCAATGGAAGTTTTTGACCTTATCTATTACGATAAGTATATCCCTGAACAATATACTGAAGATGCCACCCTCAGCGACCTGGTGGTAACAGAGGCAAGCCTGGTTTCTGTGCTGGGGATAGGCGAAAAGAATTACAACGACAGCCTTATCATTGTATTCATGTCCTATGTGCCTGGCGATGAGGAGTATTATGAAGATGAATACGAGGCTGTCACTCATAATGAGTTATATGTAATCGAGCTTGCCGATGGCCAGTTGTATGAACAAGTCTCTTGGGACATGGGGGAATTATATGAATCAGCTTCAGGTTCGTATTTCACTGGTTCAATCTACGAATTCGAATTGTTCCCGGTATCAGAATGGGCAAGCCTTATTGCTATCTACAATAGCCATGAGGACGGTTCCGAGTATGAAGGGGTAAGCACAGAGGAGGTAAGCCTCTATGCGATTGAAGGGGGTGATCTTTCCTTGGTCCTCCATCTTGAACTGGGGAGCAGCCGCTGGGAAGCGGATTACCAGGGACCGCCTGAGGAACAGTATTCCCGTTCAGAGGTCACGGAAGGACAGTTGTCTGTGACTGACGAACTGTATGAAGGGTTCTGTAAGCTCGGGTTTCGCCAGACTTACAAAGAAATCGAGAACGGAGAAGTAATCCAGCAGTGGGAAGAAACAACATACTATGTGTGGACCGGCACTATGTATTCACTGCAGGATGATCCTCACTAACAGCTAATTATCCTTTAATCATGAAAACCTCTGGATTTTCTCTGGCTTTATTGCTTTTTGTTATTCTTATCGTAAATGGCTGTAAAAAGCAGGCAGCGGTAACCGAACCTGAAGATACTGACATTCCGTATTCTGGCGTATTATTATCCGATGATACAAAAGAGTCCCCTCCTGAACCCCCTGTTGAACCGGATGCCAGGGAGAAGGTAAATGAGTATGTATATCCTATTCACAGGACAAATGTCAGGATCCCGTACGGCTATGATGACGAAAAGAATTACTACGGGGTCCTGTCGGGACAGGACATTATGCATTTTATCTACCGGAATGATTCAATTCTGGCTGAACCCGGCGACAGCTCCTACATATGGGATTATTATATGGATACGGGGGATCTGATTGCCCGGACCGGCGAAGACCATGAAATAATGAAAAATATAGTGCTGGTATTTGTAAGATACCTTACAGGAGATCAGAAACCTCCATTTTTTGGCGACAGGGAGGAGTACAATGAGCTAGTAATACTTCAGGTAGAAAACCGTATCCCAAGGGTCATTGTACGCATGGATTTTGGTCCGACCCTGGGACAGATAAGTGAAGGAGGTCCCTATGGGGTTTATGAGGGCTATACTGCCAGCCTGATTGAGGTTTCGCCGGAGGCATCCGCTGTTAATATTCGTTATTCTATAAGTGACCAGGAAGACGAGATGGAAGTCATTGAGTCAAGTGAAGAGGTTTATATCTACTCTGTCGATGAGGGGAAGCTGAAATCTGTTCTGGCCGTGGATACAGAAGATACAGAATCTGATTACGAAGGATCTAACAGCTGGGGCTGGTGGGCGGACCTGACCATCCTGGAAAGTACCAGGAACGGCCTGTATGAAATGGTATATACTAAAAGGACCTGGGAGCGTGAAGATGATGAAATGCTCATGGAGGAAACCGATACACTGCTGTATTACTGGAACGGGTCAGCGTATATTCAGGACGACCTGTAGGTGGAGGTGTCGGATGGCTTTTTCTCGAACAGGAGGGTTTCGGTGATGCCCAGTTGACGGCTGACATAGAGGGCAACATTCTGGTTCAGCCAGTTAGGCTGATGGGCATCCGAACTCAGTACAAACCTGAAGCGGTCCAGGTACGGCCTGTAACCCTTTTCCCAGTTGCTCTTCCATACATACCGGTTATTGATCTCTACCAGGCACTCTGCCGGTATCCTGTCAAGGTCCGTTCCTATGATAAGAGGGTGTGCGATGATGACAGGCTTTCCGCTTGCAATCAGTTTTTCAAGAGCCCTGTAATAAACTCGTAGTGATCGCTGATGCCGATGGTCCTGGCATGCCGCACGCCGGCAATAAACTCTATGGTTTGTTGTTCTGCAACAGCAGTGTCACCGTATGACCAGGTAGTATGTATATGCAGGTCCTGTGATGCCATGCCTCAATCTTAGGTATAATTATCGAAAAAAACCTGAAATCTGCATAAAATATATGACAGGATGGTTATTTTTAAATCATAATCATCAGGCAGGCTCATATTCTGCCCGCAACAAGCAGGGATAATTCGCATGTAACATAATTTCCACTTATACAACAGAGATGAAATACAAATCATTTTCAATTTTCCTTGTCTTTCTTATAATGGGATTCGGCGATGCAGTAGGACCCCTGGTCAGCCTGGCCAAGGATACCTTTGGCGTTTCCAATGCAGTCGCCCAGTTATTACCCATGACCGGCTTCCTTATGTTCGGGCTGTTCTCCGTACCAATGGGGATCGTTCAGGACAAGCGGGGCAAGATGCTGGTGCTACTTGTTGGACTGTCACTGGCTTTGCTGGGTCTCGGACTCCCTGTACTGGGCGGGATGGATAAATTCCTTTTTCTGGTAATCTCTGTTGCCTTGCTCGGAGCGGGGGCTACTTTTCTGCAGGTATCGGGTAATCCCCTCATGAGAGATGTGTCCCCCGAAGGAAAGTATTCGCGTAACCTCTCACTTGGACAGTTCATTAAAGCCATTGGCACCCTTTCCACAGCAGCCATACCGCTTATTGCAAGTAACTATTTTGATGCCGACTGGACAGTGATCTTTCCCATATTCAGCGTGGCTATACTGATCACCATAATCATTGTATCCTCAGCCAAAATTAAGGAGAAGAAATCTGATGAAGGTACTTCGGCCACATTCGCATCCTGTTTTGCCCTGCTGAAGAATTCCTATGTGCTGATGATGGTCTTTGCCATATTTCTTTATGTCGGGTCCGAGATATGCATGTCCTCAGGAATGCCCTTGTACCTGGAGGAGCAGTATGGGATCAACATCCAGCAGCTTGGACTGGCTGGGACGGGTCTGTTCTTCCTGGCACTTATGACCGGACGGTTCCTGGGTGGATTGATCCTTAACTGGATGCCCGCCAAACGTTTCTTTGTTATCACAATCGTGATCTCACTGATAGGCATGGCCGGCTTATTTACAGGGATCAGAACTGTGGGATTTATCAGTTCCTTTGTCATCGGGCTGGGATTTGCAAACATCTTCCCGCTGATCTTTTCTATTGTGGTGGACAGAATGCCTGACAGGGCAAATGAGTTGTCCGGCCTGATGATAACAGCTATTATCGGGGGAGCCGTATTACCTCCACTGATGGGATTGCTTGCTGACAATACCTCAGTGATGCACGGGTTCCTTGTTCCTATTGCTGCCATATTATATATTGGATGGATCTCTGTGAAAGTATTAAGGGAAAAGTAATTCCAAGGCTAATACCTGGATTAAAACAAAAAATATATTTTGATAAGTTACTAATTATGAAAGACTTAAATAAGGATAAAAGGATAGTAATGACCCTGGATGCTGGTGGCACGAACTTCGTTTTCTCTGCTATCAGGGGGAACCAGGAAGTTATTGATCCGGTACAGCTCCCTTCCAATGCCAATGATCTTGATCGGTGCCTGGAGACGGTATTAAAAGGTTTTACTATGATCAAAGAGGGCTTGCCTGAAGCTCCTGTTGCCATCAGTTTTGCATTTCCCGGACCTTCAGATTTTCCTAATGGGATTATAGGGGGACTGGGGAATCTTCCTGCTTTTCGGGAAGGAGGAGTGGCCCTGGGACCCATGTTGGAAGATCATTTCCGGATACCCTTTTTCCTGAATAATGATGGGGACCTCTTTGCCTATGGTGAGGCAATTGCAGGCTTATTGCCCTGGGTCAACAATAAACTGGAAGAGGCCGGGAGCCCCAAAAGATACAAAAACCTACTGGGTGTGACCCTTGGGACCGGTTTTGGGGGCGGTTTGGTTAACGATGGAAAACTCTACCTGGGGGATAATTCGGCAGGACTAGAGATCTGGCTCATGAGGGGAAAGATCCATACCGATTGTTATATGGAAGAGGGAGCCAGTATCAGGGCCGTGCAGCGGGTTTATCTTGAGGCGGCCGGACTGACTGCCGATGAAGCTCCCACACCCAAGGAAATATACGAGATAGCCATGGGCCAGCGGGAAGGGGACAATAAGGCAGCCCTGAAAGCCTATAGCGAGCTGGGCGAGGTAGTGGGGGATGCCCTGGCTGATGCCGTTACGATAACGGATGCCCTGGTTGTGATAGGGGGCGGACTCTCAGGGGCCCATAAGGTGTTTATGCCACGCCTGATCGAAGAATTGAACGGGTCCATTTACACCATAGGCGGTGAGAGATTCGACCGGATGGAAATTAAGGCTTTCAACCTGGAAGATGAAAAGGAACTCACACAGTTCCTGAAGGGAGAAGCCACAAAGGTGAAAGTGCCGGGTTCCGGCCGGCTGGTTGATTATGATCCTATGAAAAGGACAGGAGTGGGCATATCCAGACTTGGGACAAACAAAGCAACAGCCATCGGCGCCTATGCATTTGCCCTGGCTAATCTGTAATCAGCTTCCAACAAGGCAGCCAAAACTTTAAGCTGTTACATCAGATCACCCACAGTTCATCATCCGGTTATCATGTCAAGCACACCCCTTACATAACCGACAGATTCTGCCAGTCCGGGCAGGGGATCATTCTCGTCTTTTTCAAACTCAAAACTGACCATGTGGGAGTATCCTTTTTCTACCAGTAATTTCAGGAAAGCAGGAATATCTATGACACCCCTGCCTATCTCTATCGTTGTACCCTCGGCAGTTGCCTCTGATTCGTCCTTGATATGTACATCAAGTATCCTGTCGAAATATGCTGAAGTATCATGAAGCAGGTCGCTTCCTATCCTTACTGTATGTCCGATATCTATGCAGATACCTATCCTGGGATCAAGGCCTGAGATTTTCTCTATTATGCTTGCAGGAGTAGGATAGACGTCATCTCCCGGACCATGATTATGAATGGCAACCTGTATATCATATTCCTTGACTTTCTCTTCGACAAGCGGAAGCAGTTCGTGTCCCGGTACACCGATTATTACGTTCATCCCGGCCAGCCTTGCATATTCGAATGCATTGTCGACCTCTTCTTCAGTTCCCATATAGATAACCCCTCCTCCATACAGGTTCAATCCGGCTTCTTTGACTTTCTCAACAGTATCTGCAATCTGATCAGGAGTGCTGTCCATAGCCAGGTGAAAGCTTTTAAATGCCAGGTTCTTTATTTCCAGCCTGTTTGTCATTGCCAGTGTTTCTTCCAGGCTGAATTTGCGGAAGGTGTAGGAGGCAATACCCAGCTCGAACGGGATCTCAGGTTTTTTACCACTGGCTGCCGGTTCGCTTTTAGCAGTGCATGCAGGCAGGGCTCCCGCTGCTGCCAGTCCCAGTGCAGAGGTTTGCAGGAATTTCCGTCTTGAGTGTTTTTTCATAGTTTTGTTATTAGTAGTTCAGGTAATGATATTCCAGTTGCTAATTTAAGAATAATTAAGTTTATTGGGACAGGATTGACCTATCTGCAATGATACTCAGGGTATAAGTTTTTAATACCGCCTGATTTTGTATATTTAAAAATAATTTGAATTTATTTTCTGTTTGCAATTATTATGAATTAATTGTATAATAAATTAAATTTATTTTTCCTTCTCACGCTTACTCACTTATTGGCTGTTGGAAATGAAGTGGAACGACTTCTATAGTTTTTGTAAGATAATTTCTAAAGATAAACTCTCCCTTTTTTATGCAGGTGATTTCTCTGACGAAATTACCGTCCGCCTTATCGATCTGTCGGAATTATCCTTTACAAAAAGCAGAAACAGGGCTGCCATGAAAAAGAAAGTTTCTTTCCTCATGGCCGAATGCTTTCAGAATGTAATCCGGCATGCCGATGCAAATCCCGTCAGAAGGTATGGCACAGGATACCCGGGGTTTTTTATGACGCGTAATATTGATGGGAATTATTACATCGCATCTGGTAACCTTATCAAGAATGAAGAAATCAGCAGCCTGCAATCAAAAATAGACGACGTCAATAACCTGAGCAAAGAGGAATTGAAGACTTTATATATGAACGTATTGGATACGGGCGGGATATCAGCGAAGGGGGGAGCCGGGCTGGGACTGATTGATATGGCGAGGAAATCGGGTAAAAAACTGGATGCTGAATATCACCGGGTAAACAGTTCTCTCACTAATTTCTATCTTCAGATCTTTATCGGAAAGGATGGAGAGGAAGATTCTGCAATAACCAGTCATCTGAAAGATTCCAGGGCTGTATATTTAGATGAACTGATGAGACGGAATAATATCCTGCTGGCCTACCAGGGTGATTTCAACCAGGATTCCATACTGCCCTTACTGACAATGATCGATCAGAACATGGCTACGAATCCTTCAGGAAAAGGCTTTAAAAAAAACCTGTATCATGAAATGGTTGAGATACTCCAGAATATCATGCATCATGGATATACTGAAGACAATAAAACGGAGGGAATATTTGCCATCGGTATGAGGGATAATTTCTATATCGTAGATGCAGCAAATTTCATCCGTCATGACCAGGTACAGGAGTTCCGGGAATCCCTGGAGCTTTACCTTACCATGGACAGTACCGAACTGAAAACATATTACAAAAAGATACTGAGGGAAGGCCCGAATAGGCCGGGTAAAGGTGCCGGTCTCGGAGTTATTGACATTATCCGCCTGAGCAAAAGCAAACCGGAATTTCACTTTGAACCGGTTGATGAGAATAAGACTATGTTCTGTATAAACATATCGGTATGACCAATTTCAATTCATTGGCGCCCATTTATCATAAGCCTACCGAAGATGAACCCGAGATGATCCTTGACTGTGAAGAGGGCCGCTTTGAATTTTCAGGCAGATCCCTCCCGGAAGATCCTGGATCGCTGTTTGATCCTGTCCTGGAGTGGGTCAGGGAGTATTCACAATCCCCTAACGAGGAAACGGTAATTCATTTCAGACTGGATTATTTTAATTCTTCCACAGCCCGCTTTTTAGTCGAGATACTGCAACTTTTTGAAGATATCAGGCATTCCGGCAACAGGGTCAGTGTAAACTGGTGGTATTTAGAAGACGACCAGATGATGGAGGAAAGAGGGGAGGAGATAGAATCAATCATTGACCTGGAGTTCGAATATAGTATGATCCCGCAGTAGTCATTACCTGCTGATCGCTCAGAATAATTTAAACCATACTGAGCAATAATGTAATTTTACGCACTTGTTTGGACCTTGTTGCCAGATTATAATTTTAACATTTTAAAATATATGTCGGTATGGAATTAACACAGAGTTTTATTTCATTCCTGCAGGCGTGCATTACACCCGTAGCTTTGATCTCCGGGGTCGGACTTTTATTGCTGACCTTCACTAACCGTCTGGGAAGGACTATTGACCGGACCAGGCAGCTTGTTGAAGAGATGCACATCGAGCCTGTCTTGAAAAAGAAAGAAAAGAAAAACGAGATACAGATCCTTTACCAGCGAAGCAGGCTGTTAAGGATCTCAATCGGTGCCATGGTGATCAGTGTCATCTCCAGCAGCCTGATCATACCTGTCCTGTTTTTTATGACACTGCTCGACCTTGATCTCAGGGTCCTCGGTTATCCCCTGTTTGTATTTTCCATTTTATCAATACTGGTTTCCTCAGTCTATTTCTTCATGGATGTAAGGCTGTCCCTCCACGCACTCCGTCTCGAGGCAAAAGATTATCTGAAGTAATTTCAGGTACTTATGTTACTTTTTACTGATTGAGTCGTCTTATAGGTAGAATGATTGTCTATTATCGGACACAACTGTCCGATTTTAATACACATTCGATATGAACCTGAAAAGGAATAGATTTTATAAATGCCTTATATACAACAACATAATGTTTTTGGCATTAAATGTGATAAACTATAATTGTTACTAAACCTAATATCCGGCAAAATGGTTGTTCCCCTGAAAGCAAATGAAGTAGTAGTAAAAGCAGGAGATACTACATACCTGGCAGATGCAGAAAAAATTGGTGGTAAACTGATCGTAACCAATCAGCGCATATATTTCAAAACCAGTAACGGTCATGGCGAGAAGTATGACCTCGAGATCATACCCGCAGAGATTCAGGAAGTTATCTTTTTCAAGACTGGTGTTCTCCAATCAAATGGATTGAACGTAGTGATGAAAAGCGGTGATGAGATGAAATTCAGTCTCAAGAAACGAAACGAGATTGGTTCACTGATCAATAAAATGTACTAGGAATATTGTAAGAGAACTTTATCAACCCAATATATATTCAAATAGGTTTGTCAATTTACTGGCAGGCCTATTTTTATAATATCCCTTTCATTCTATCCTTTCCAATCAGTGTCCTGCAAACATCTCGCCTGCAGTTATCCTCGTTTTAAGGATATTCTCCCGTGGAGGCAAGGGACAGGTTGCAAATTCGACTGGAAAGCTTTCATTGCCATGAAATTCTTCCAGGTCCGGAAGATTGTAATCCCTCAGCCAGAACAGTCCTGCCAGGTTCAGCCATCCGTTCTCAGATGTAAGATTGCTGATTCGTTTTTCCTGCCATATCCGGTGTTCCTTCAGATAAGATTCTGTTTCTGATCCGGGCCCGGACTGACAGCTGATCAATACTGACAGTTATGCTAATATTGCGATCCTGATTATCATTATGCTTAATTTCCGGAAGGCAAATCTAACAGAAAATGGATTTATTAATTCAAACTGTTTCAGCCTTTAAATAATCATGATTATATTCGTGAGTACGAATTTTTAAAAAATTATTCTTTCACGTTTAATTCAAAGATTTATATATGGGAAATATGTTCAATCTGGGATGGATAGACTATTCGATCATGCTGGTCTATTTTGTATTTGTTCTGGGAATAGGATGGGCCCTGAAACGGTATATGCGTTCAGCCACCGATTTCCTGGAGGCCGGAAGGTCCATACCTGCATGGATAACGGGACTGGCATTCATTGCCACCAATATGGGAGCCCTTGAGGTAATCGGGATGGCTGCCTCGGGGGCCAAATATGGTATGATGGCTGTTCATTTCTACTGGATAGGTGCCATACCGGCCATGATCTTCCTGGCACTTTTCATGATGCCGTTTTATTACGGTTCGAAAGCAAGATCAGTACCGGAATACCTGAAACTCCGATTTGATGAGAAAACAAGGGGATTCAATGCCTTTTCCTTTGCCATCATGACAGTCTTTGCTTCAGGGATATCCATGTATGCCCTGGCCCTGCTTATGCAGACCCTGCTGGGTTGGGATTTCAACTTAAGCCTGCTTATTTCAGCGGTGATAGTCCTGGTCTATGTTTACCTGGGCGGACTGACTTCGGCAATTTATAATGAAGTCCTGCAATTTTTCCTCATTGTAGTTGGTTTCCTGCCACTGGTATTTCTTGGTTTAATGAATATCGGCGGGTGGGAAGGCCTTAAGGAAGGGCTGGCAGAAGTTGCGTTGGGCAACGGCTTTGAAGAGGGGGCATGGCTCAATACCTGGAAGTTCACCAATAATCCTGATGCCAACCCCATGGGGATCACGGCATTTGGGGTTATTATGGGCCTGGGCTTCGTACTGTCATTCGGATACTGGTGTACAAATTTCCTTGTTGTACAGCGGGCCATGGCGGCAAAATCCATGACGGCTGCCCGGAAGACCCCACTTATAGGTGCTGTCCCGAAGATGTTCATTCCCTGGCTGGTCATTATTCCAGGGATGATTGCCATTGCCCTGCATACAGCTCCTGACAGCGGTTTTGACCTTCCTGTGAAAGGGAACTCCTTGGATTATGATATGGTCATACCTATGATGCTTAGTCGTTATTTTCCGACCGGGGTTCTCGGACTCGGGCTAACAGCTTTGATGGCATCCTTTATGTCCGGTATGGCCGGAAACGTGACCGCCTTTAATACGGTGTGGACCTATGACATTTACCAGAGTTATATCAGGCCCAACCAGTCAGACAGGCATTACCTTCGTGTCGGACAGCTGGCCACAGTTTTCGGAGTTCTGATCAGTATCGGTACTGCATACATTGCAAGGTCTTTCAATAACATTATGGATTTTCTGCAACTGGTATTCGCCTTTATCAATGCTCCGCTGTTCGCGACCTTCCTCCTGGGGATGTTCTGGAAACGGGCCACAGGACACGGTGCCTTCTTCGGATTGATCATGGGGACGCTAGCAGCTGCAATACATCATGGCCTAACTGCACCGGCAGATGCTGTCACCCTGATAAAAGGGGGCTGGATGGGTAATCTTGTACATACTTACCCCAGCGAGATGGCACAGAACTTCTGGACAGCCATATATGCATTCACCGCCTGTTTTGTGACCACCGCTGTCATTTCAGTGGTGACCACCCAGCTGAAGACCAACGAAGACATGAAGGGGCTGGTTTACTCTCTGACACCGCGGATTACCGAGGAAGATGTTCCCTGGTTCAGAAGACCTGCCACTCTTGCCATCATCGTTGGTGTCATCGCTTTAATACTGAGTTTACTATACTGGTAAAAAAAAAGAATCATGGGAGTAAATATAAAATTACCTATCGGGCTGATGTTTTCCATACTGGGTATCCTTCTTACTGTTTTTGGATTAGTTACTGCTGCTGATACAGAAATGTATAAGAAATCAATGGATCTGAATGTAAACCTGTGGACGGGACTGTTTATGATAGCAGTGGCAGGTGTTTTGCTTATCAGCCTTATAGTTGAGAGAAAAGCGGCTAAAAAGAATTCAGCAGAGCAGACGTCAGCAGAGCCGAACTCAGAAGAGAAGACTGCATAAACCTGGTATACCTGCCCGCTGCAGGAGCTATTATACCATTAAATATACAGGACTTATGAAAACCATTGTAATTCGACTTCTGGTAATAGTATTATTACCCTCAGTTATCTTACTCTCTTGTTCAAGGGATAGTACTCCTTCTGTTCTTGTACCGGCCATCCCGGAATCGGTTGGATTTTCTTCACAGCGGCTCGAAAGGATAGACCGGCTTGTGAACCGGTATATAGAAGAAGAAAAGATACAGGGCGCCACTGCCCTGATTGCAAGAAAAGGGAAGATTGTATATCATAAGGGGTTCGGAATGAAGAACATAGAAGAAAATCAGATGATGGAGGCGGATGATATTTTCAGGATAGCCTCCATGACCAAGGCTCTGACCAGCGTGGCAGTCATGATGCTTTATGAGGAGGGTTATTTTCTACTGGATGATCCCGTCTCCAGGTATATACCTGAGTTTAAGGATATGGAAGTCCTGGTTACACTGAACGAAGATACCACCTACGTCTCCAGGCCTGCAAAAGGGGAAATCACTATCAGGCATCTCCTGACCCATACCTCCGGTCTCTGTTACCCGATTTTTAGTCCGGATGTTGAACCCCTGTTTACCAAGCATGGTGTTATTGATGGTCTTACTCCTGATCCGATTGTGCTGGCAGATGTTATGAAAACGCTTGGATCATTGCCCCTGATGTTTGATCCGGGTGAACAATACAGGTACGGATTGAGTACCGATCTGCTTGGATACATGGTGGAGCTGCTATCCGGAAAGAGCCTTAATGAATTCCTGAATGAGCGGCTTTTCGATCCGCTGGGAATGGAAGACACCTATTTTTACCTTCCTCAGGACAAGTATGACAGGCTGGTTCCGGTCTATTCAAATACTGATGAGGGACTGAAAATCTCTGATATCGAGGATTATAACTATCCAAATGCAGGTAGTACTTATTTTTCAGGCGGAGGGGGCTTGTCCTCTACTGTACTGGATTATGCAAGATTCATGCAGATGATGATCAATGGAGGAAGCTATGACGGTCACCAGTTCCTGAGCCGGAAAACCATCGATCTGATGACAATGAACCAGGTTGGGGATCTGTGGGGAGATGGGGCCTTTGGCTTAGGATTCAGTATTGTCACAGATAAGACCAATCACCAGATCCTGGGTTCTGCCGGTAATTACAGCTGGGGCGGGTATTTCTCGACATCCTACTGGATGGATCCCCGGGAAGAACTGATAGGACTGTTTTACTGTCAGGTGCAGCCTATGTTGTACGGTGAGATCCATCAGAAATTCCAGGTACTGACCTACCAGGCACTCATCGAAGAATAGATCGGTTCGCAGATTCGCAGATTCGCAGGTTCGCAGATTCGCAGGTTCGCAAGATAAATAGACTGATATGTTCGACCTTTCGGGGAAAACAGCATTGATCACGGGGTCCAGCAGGGGACTGGGCTATACCATGGCAGGGGGACTGGCAAAAGCCGGTGCGCAAGTCATTCTTAACGGCCGCAATGAAGAAAACCTGAAAAAGGCTGTTTCCCTTATGAAAGAAAGCGGGTATGAAGCCGGCTACTGTGTGTTCAGTGTTTATGATGAAGACCAGGTGGTCAGGGCTATTGAACAGCTGCAGCAAAAAACCGGTCCTGTTGACATACTAATTAACAATGCCGGGGTTAACATCAGGAATCCCTTAACAGATACAAAGCTGAAGGACTGGGATGAGGTATTGAAAATTAACCTGACAGGGGCCTTTCTGGTCTCAAGGGAAGTAGTGAAAGGAATGATAAAGCGACAGCAGGGGAAGATCATCAATATCTGTTCCATGATGAGTGAGCTGGGCCGTGAAACGACAGCTGCCTACTCAGCGGCCAAGGGAGGTCTGAAAATGCTGACCAGGACCATGTGTGTAGAATGGGCCAGGTACAACATCCAGGCCAACGGGATAGGCCCTGGTTACTTTTTGACTGAAATGACCAGGCCACTGGCAGAGGACAGCGAATTCAATACATGGATTTGCGGCCGGACCCCAGCCAAGCGCTGGGGTGACCCTGAAGAACTTATAGGAGCAACCCTGTTTTTGTCTTCAGGTGCAAGCAGCTTCGTAAACGGACAGATCATATATGTTGACGGAGGCTTGCTTGCTGCCCTATGATTCCTGCAGTGTTTCCTGCTGTGTTTACAGCAGTATTTTCTGCGGGATATGCATATAATTATTGTTTGAATCTTATCCTTCAGATGTTCCCATCATCCTGTTTGAGTGAACGGATTGAGATGTGATGATAGTATGGCTTCTTCCATTTTCGGATCAAGTAACATTCTCAATTCCTCCCTTAAATAATCCAATACATCCTGCGGCGCTTCCAGAATCTCCTTTACCAGATTAAGACTGTTGTCAAGAACATAGATAGTGTCTTCAAAATCTTAACTGGTCCTGGGATCTATAATCCTTGAAAGTGCAGGTGATTCATGATAATCAATCAATAAATTCTCCGGAAGGAATTTATTGCGCATTTAGTCGCCTAATTTTTTATCGGAAAAGACTTTTCGATACTCCGCTACACAAGTAAATCATAGATCGTTGTCATATGTGCTTCTAAAAGGCTTTATATCTAGCATTTATACATTTTTCCAAATGCAACTAGCTGAATGCAAGCTATTTATTACACCAGAAGCTTGTAGCCTAAGATATAACGACCGGTAAGGTGATCATGAACTTTGTGCATATGTAGTATAATACCTACAAAAATTTAATCTAAATACTTACGCAGATATAATCCAAATTCTTACAACTCCTTCTAAAAGGATATAATACATTTATTTAATTGGTTGTATTTCAAGTAGTACTTAAAAAACGGAGCGGATTACTAAAAGCCATACGATTAAGAATAAATAAAAAAGGAGTGTATCGTGAAAATTATTATGAGAATATTAAGTGTGTTTTTGGTGATGTCGTTCTTAAGTGCACTTACATCATGCGAAAAGTCAGATCCATTAGATATGGGAATAAACCCATTTAGCAATGGCGGGAATGAAAAGAATATGATTGTTGTTATCAGCGATCAGCATCTTGGTACCGATCTCGATTATGCTGAGTGCAAGGATAACCTTGGGGCTCTTGAAAAATTGCTTAAACAGATAAAAGTAGCTCCAAATGTTAAAGAGCTTGTTATCGCAGGAGACCTGATCGATGAATGGTTTGTGCCAGCGACATATGATACTTATCTGGGAAAGGATCAGGCTGATTTTGTACAGCGTATTGCGACATCCAACAAAGGCGTGTTTGATGCTATTAACAGTATAATTCAAGAAGGGAAAATTTTAGTTACGTATGTGCCTGGAAACCATGATATAGCAATTACGGAAGCAAGTATTGAAAGTATCTTTCCGGGGATAAACCAGGCACGCGATGAAGTGCTGGGTTTAGGTACCTATTCCCCGGTTGACTATCCTAAAATAGCTATTGAGCATGGACATCGCTACAATTTTTTCTGCACACCCGACCCGATTTCCAACCAGGATATTGCTCCTGGTACCATAATGCCTCCCGGGTACTTCTTTACAAGAATAGCTGCACTCCATGTGATACAACATGATCCCCCAGCTGGCGATACAATGCCCGTTGTTACCCAAAATATTTCGGGGGATGAAAGCCAAAATTTATTATTTGAATATTGGAAAGACTGGGCCTTAACAGTGAATTATTTTCCGATAGAAAACAAATTTGAAGATGCAATCATAAAAACCAATATTAATGGATTTACAGGGACATATTCTGTCAATGATCTACTTCCTTATCAAACGACTGTAGATGGATTTATTGATGTTAATCTTTATAAGGGAATTCAGGACACTTGGGACGAGAGGCAAACACTTAATAATGTAGCTATACATAGCGCAACTGCTCGTGCAATCGATTCTGTTATGTCAGGTGCCGAGATCGATCGACAGGCAAATTTACAGTACTTTATGAATCCTAACTCAGATAAAAGAATTGTTGTATTTGGTCATACACATGATGCTAAAATTATTTCGTCTGAAAATTATGCTGGGCAAAAATCAATATATGCGAACTCTGGAACATGGATTGACCATAATCCAAATGGGACAACAATGGATTTTGTCGTAATAACACCACAGAACGCTGATGCTTCTTCTCAAACCTTTGTAAAACTTTACAATTTCAAAAATGAAGTTGTAACAAAAGTGGCTGAAGACTCATTACGCTATTAACAATGGCCTGGTTTTGATTGGCAGATGTCGAGAAGTATAAACTTAACGGACATACACTTTGCTGGCCGCTGCAGGGTTCAATATGATGAAGATGTTAAGAAGGATCAAGGCAGAAACCATTGTTTTATGTCAAAATTTACTTGGGTCCTTGGTACACTGTATGAATATTAAAAACTGGAGCCAGGAAAACCGATGGGTTTTTCAGGTTTAACTAATTAAGCAGCATATCAATAATTGCAGCGAAGCGAACCGGAGCGAACCGGAGCGAACCGGAGCGTAGCGGAGCTCGATGTAGTCAACCGGAGCTCGATGTAGTCAACCGGAACTATATTTCGTACAAAACCGGCCATATTGTCTTAAATATAAGACACTTTCAGAATACCAAAAAACACTATCCCCCGAAAATGGTTTTCAAGCAGGGTGCTGCATTGACGAAAACAGGAGTATGCGAGCTCGGCAAAGCGAACAGGAGCCAACCGGAGCGAACCGGAGCTCAGCGAAGCTAAAGAGATCGCAGGATTCACTTTCGCTTCAAATTATTATCTTCATTGATTATTTTCCTGTGGTTCGGATACAGGATTTTTATTCAGCATCTTAATGAATATGATGTTACGTCAAAGTCTCCTGTTATTATTGACATGCACAGCTAGTATGTTCCGGCTGGGAGCCCAGGCCCCCGGGTCAACTATCAGCATTCCCAGGACCGGTCAGGCCATAGTCTTTGATGGATATATGTCCGAGGCAGCCTGGGATATTTCTGAACCCTTCCCTATGATCATGCACGATCCCATCTTCGGAAATCCGCCTACAGAGGAGAGCGATATCAGGTTGATCTACGATGATGAATATATATATGTGGCGGCTATGCTCTATGACCGGGATCCATCGAAAGTTCAACTCACGTCTAAAAAACGGGACGAATTCGGAGGAGGGAGCGACTGGTTCGCAGTAATACTCGATACCTATAATGATAATGAAAATGCAGTGGCCTTCCTGACCACTCCAAGCGGTCTCAGGACCGATGCCACTGTTTTTAATGATGCTGTAGGGGGAGAGCAAAACATGCCTGTGAACAGCAGCTGGAATACCTTCTGGGATGTTATTACTCATGTTACCGGTGAAGGCTGGTCACTGGAAATGAGGATCCCCATTTCCAGCCTGCGTTTCCAGGAAGAAGAAGGCCGGGTTACTATGGGCCTGATTATGTGGAGGTGGATACCTCATGCAAATGAGATCCAGATATTTCCCTCCATTCCGCCGGAATTCGGACAGTTCAGTTTCTGGAAACCATCCAAGGCACAGGACGTGATTTTCGAAGACATACAAGGCAAGAATCCGTTTTATATAATACCTTATTCATCAGGGGGATTCGAGCAAAGGAACGATCTGAGCGATGATGAATCTGAATATATCTATAGCGATAAACCCAAATTCGAGCCCGGACTTGATCTGAAGTATGGACTGACCAGCAATATGACCCTTGACCTGACAGTTAATACTGATTTTGCCCAGGTTGAAGCGGATGATGAAATTGTCAATATGACGCGCTTCGATTACTTTTTTCCTGAGAAACGGCAATTTTTCCTTGAGCGGTCCAGTATTTTTGAGTTCAATACCGGGGGGCCAAACAATATGTTGTTTTACAGCCGCAGGATAGGCCTTGACGAGGATGAAGGAGAAATAGTCAGGATCTGGGGCGGGGCCAGGTTGCTCGGACGGAAGGGACCATGGGATATAGGATTTCTGAACATGCAGACAGCTAAATCCACTGCCCTGCCCTCGGAAAATTTCGGAGTGCTGAGATTAAAAAGGAGGACTTTTAATTCATATTCATACCTGGGCGGTATAGTTACTTCCAGGCTGGGTGTGGGTGGAACATACAATATAGCTTATGGACTGGATGCACTTGTGAGGATTACAGGTGATGAATACCTTAAGATAGTGGGAGTGCAGACAATGGAGACAGGTAATAATTCCGGTGCAGCATCACTGGATCCTTCCCGTTTTCATCTAGGCTGGGAAAGACGGAAAGATGTAGGTTTGTTCTATGACTTATTTACAGATTATGCCGGACGGGACTACAACCCAGGAATAGGGTTTGAATCCAGGGAGGATTATTTTGCTATTGGAGCAATACCCGGTATGGGCTGGCTGCCGGGGGAAGAATCCAGAATTAAAAAACACTCATTATCAATACGTTCCTTCAATTTTATTAAGAACAGCAAGAACAAGCTTGAGTCAATAATGACGGGACCCAACTATGAGCTTATCACTAAAAATAATTTTTCCTTCACCCTGTGGGCATATTATAACTATGAGAATGTTTTTGAAACATTTGAACTGTCCGATGATGTGTCTGTTCCCGTGGGTGAATACCAGTTCCCTGCTATCCAGGGTTCATTTATGACCCCCCTCTCATACCCCCTGATGGTAGCTTTTATGACGCAGTCAGGAGGATATTACGACGGGAACCTGGTATCAACCACTATTAATCCGATCTGGTCTGTTTCCTCCAGCCTGGAACTGAGCGGGTTCTACCAGTACAACCGTGCTGATTTCGCTGAAAGGGACCAGCTGTATATTGCACACATAGCCAGGCTGAAGGCCCAGTATATGTACAGCACCAAACTGTCCGTGAGCGCCTTTATTCAGTTCAACTCTGCCGAAAACGGGATGATCTCTAATTTCAGGTTCCGTTATAATCCAAGGGAGGGTAATGATTTCTACATTGTGTATAATGAGGGTACCAACACCCGGCTTGACAGGGATTTTCCTGAATTGCCAATGATGCCAAGGATGGATTACAGGACAATCTTGCTTAAATACACCTATACCTTTATTCTTTAGCATGTTTGATGATTATACCTATATGAATGCCGGCGATCTCATTCCTGCTTTCAGAACCCATACAATAGAAAGTGAAGAGATCAATATTGCACCGGGTACGGGCAAAGTCATACTGGTACATTTTTTTATACTTGGCTGCCCGCATTGCCGCAGGAGCCTTGACCACCTTGAGCTGTTGCAGGAGGACATACATGACAACCCCGGTTTCCTCATGATATCGGTTGGCAGGGGACATAGCCCGGAGGATATCAGGGAATACCTTGCAAAGGAGAAATCACAGGTACATATGGTTGCCGATCCTGACAGGAAAATTTATGATTTATTTGCTGAGAAAAAGGTGCCTAGGCTCTACTTATTTGATAAGGACGGGAAGCTTGTCCGGCTGCTTCGCGGGTTTGATGATGCAGGAATACATGAGATCTTTAATAACATATCTGTTCTGCTGGATTCTTAATACATTTGTAAAAAACATACCGGCATATGCTCAGCAACAGAAAAGCTTTCAGTTCAATGTACCGGCTGCAGAAAACATTACTGACAGTATTTTATATTGTATCGGCAATAGCAATATTTTGTGTAATCGGCTACATCCTGATACACATACTTCACGCCGGGTTCTTTTTCATTACCGCATCTGTCATTATTTACCTGATACTGGCGGTCCTGTTTGGAAGCTTCATGTCGATCATTTCCTATATACCGTCCAATCTTGCCGGGGCCTTCGATCCGATAAAAAATGATATTGCCAACAGGCGCATTAAAACAAGCAGGGACTTTTCAGAACGGCTGGTTATTTTTATTAATGACTTCTTTGATTTTGCCTTTATGGATGTTGAACACAGCCTGGTGAAAATAGGGAACGATGAACCATCCCTGTCATTTTCAACAGCAGATTTTAACTGGGAAGAGTTGAGCAGCCTGGAGGGAAATTCGAGAGAGGTGAATTACCTGGGTAAAAAATCAATAGGATCGGAGAAATTGCACTGTTATATTATACCTATCCGGTTCGGGGAAGAGTGGCTTGGTTATTACGGAGTTTTTACCAAGGCTAAACTCTGGAAGATTTTTGTAGATTTACTGGTTGATTTTGAAGATTCCTACATTGATGATCAGTTAATACATGTCCTTGATTATCAGAACAGTACATCTTAAGTGGTGCTATCTGACAATGATTTTGATAATCCTGTTGCTATCAGCCAGTCAGTCAAATTATGGTTTCTGAAATTTATTTCATGGAGAAATGACAGCTATTGCGGGGATATTGGCACCATTGGCCATAATGGCGGTAAGCTGCCTGATCATATGGAGGTCCGCATCAGGATTTGAAGTAGCCTCTGATTTTATCGGGCGCAGGTTGTCCAAGGGTGTAAAAGGGGCTACCCTGAATGCCATTGCCAGTTCCATGCCTGAATTTCTGTCTACCGTATTTTTCCTTTTTTACCTGGAAGATGTTAATGGTTTTTCTGGCGGACTGGGAATCACTGCGGGAAGTGCAATTTTTAACCTGCTTATAATTCCGGCACTGGTAATATTGATAGTCCTGGTAAAAAATCCAGGGTATGTTATCCGTGTTTCCAGGACAGTATTGCTTCGCGACGGGATAGTCCTGATCCTTACGGTATTCCTGCTGGTTATCATCCTTGAACTCGGACATGTTTCCCTGCGCCCGGTACATGGATTAGCATTGCTGTCTGCCTACCTGGTCTACCTGGTATATATGTTTGCCTCCATGGGTAAACTGATTGAGCGGGATAAGGTGGTTTCCTATCAAGCCTTATCTGAAGCACCCGGCTTAAAATCATTACTGAACCTGAACCTGCATGGTTTGATAATCGGGAGGAGGGATTTGAAAACCGGTAATGCCTGGATACTGCTTTTAATAAGCACAGCAGTCATGTCACTGGGAACATGGCTGCTGGTATACAGCACGGAATGGCTCAGTCAAAGCCTTAATATCCCCATCCTCTTTGTAGCAGTAATCTTATCTGCCGCTGCCAGTTCGGTCCCGGATGCAGTGATATCCGTCAAGGATGCTAAAAAGGGTAATTATGATGATGCGGTATCCAATGCGCTTGGCAGCAATATTTTTGATATTTCTTTTGCCCTGGGTTTACCCCTCCTTTTGTACACCCTTATCAAAGGCAAACCGATAATCATGGACGAAGAAATAATCAAACTCAGTTCAGAGATATGGATGTTTCTGCTGGCAACAACAATTATTGGCCTGATCATATTTATTTCCGGAAAGAAACTTACAAGGATCAAGGCATATATTTTTCTTGCGATCTATGCCTGCTTCATTTTCTTTATAATCGAGCAGGCAGGCCATCTTCGGCTCGCCGAGGGTTTTCAGCAGGTGATACTGCATTTTGTCAAAATAATTGAGGGTGTGTTTCTGTAACATCACCGGATGGAATAATTTTTTATGAAATATTTCTATTTTTAACAATCCATTCTGCAGGTAAAACGCTCTATAATATTTCACCGATTTGGATCCGAAAAGATTAGCAGGAAGAAAAGCAACCGAATTTATTGAAGATGGCATGATTGTGGGCCTGGGTACAGGTACCACCGCCCATCATACCATTATACGGGTTGGGGAACTCGTTGCCGAAGGCTTGAAAATGAAAGCTGTCTGTACTTCTCATCAGACCCGTGACCTGGCCTCCTCTCTTAATATACCATGTCTTTCGCTTGATGAGGTGACATACATTGACCTTACAATTGACGGGGCTGATGAAATTGATCCGGAAGGGAACGGCATCAAGGGAGGTAGGGGAGCATTGCTGTATGAGAAGATAGTAGCCTCCAATTCAAGGCGAAATATATGGGTGGTGGGTGAGCAGAAGCTGGTAAAGCAACTTGGCGCCTTTCCTCTTCCTGTCGAGGTCATTCCATTTGGGCACCGGCTTTTAATAAAGAGGTTTGAGGAACTGGGATTTGATCCTGTCCTCAGGACGGAAGGAAGGGAAGTTTACCTGACCGACAGTAAAAACTACATTCTTGACCTGCACCTGAAGGAGATCGGTGATCCGGTTTATATTAATGCCTTGCTGAAGACTTACCCGGGAGTGGTTGAACACGGACTTTTCCTTGAAACTGTTAATATTGCTGTTGCTGCTACCGAGACAAACACCCGCATCATTAACTTCAGATAGCCCCTAAACGGGCTGAAGCATCAGCTCTACTATTAATATTACTGCAGTATCTATGTCCCTCTTATCTGAGAAATTGATCCGTTTTTACCTGGACCTGCCCGCTGAGCTTGATCTCCCTGAAGATGTAGGATTGATGAATCCTTACCGGACACAGGAAGTTCGCAGGATCGTTAATGAATTTTTCAGGCGTTATTATTCGGATACTGAACCAAGGATACCCCTGGTCGGTATTAATCCAGGCAGGTTTGGAGCCGGCATCACCGGCATAACATTCACCGATCCTGTCAGGCTGGAAGAGGTCTGCGGGATCAGCAATCCTTTCAGTAAGCGACAGGAACTGTCTTCGGTATTTATCTATGATTTTATTTCCGGGTTTGGCGGTGCGGAGGCTTTCTTTTCAAAATTCTTCCTGTCCGCAGTTTTCCCATTGGGTTTTACCAGGAAGGGCAAGAACCTGAACTATTATGATGACAGGCTTCTTATGGAATTTTTAGAGGAGCAGATCGCCGAAAGCATTAAAACACAGTTGCAGATCATCGGTATGCCGGATACTATGATCTGTCTGGGTGAAGGTAAAAATTATAAGTACCTGCTGGAACTGAACCGGCGCCTTCAGCTGGTAAAAGAGATCATCCCTCTACCGCATCCCAGATGGATTATGCAATACAGGTATAAAAGGAGAGAGGAATATATTTCAGCATATCTTAAGGCAGTCAGGAAATGCATCTCCCGGTGATAACTCACACAAGTTTTGATCCACTGACTATCGAGTACATGTGCAGTTTGGTGCTGGTGCGAAACAGAGTGCCCGAGAGGCGCTCTGTACCATGGCGCGCATGTTATTGTGTTTCAGTGATTCCAGCATAATAAAGATCAAAACCTCCTAATCCCCCTTCTCGATTTGAAGAAAAAATCATTAAATCATTTCTAATACCGTCATATTTGATAATTATTGGTCTAAATTCATCAAACTCTGTATTTATAGTACTACCAAAATTTTGAGGTTCACTCCATACTGAATCATTCAATCTACTATACCATAGATCATATCCTCCTAAACCTCCGGAACGATTTGATACAAATACCATGAAATTGTCAATGACATACGGACATTTATCATCAGTATCACTATTAACAGTAATGCTATGATAATTTATGCTGGTATCAGAACTAGTAAGGAAGTCGACTAAATTAAGATCTGAATTAATGGGAGTTTTGTAAATGTTATAATTGCCGCCATAATCAGAGCAAAAGTAAATATCACCATTATA
>CAZILN010000188.1:0-7372 GCA_964540005.1 uncultured Bacteroidaceae bacterium
GGGCCATAGATCAGTTTTTTGATCCGGATACTTTTATATGTATTTTCCAGGACAGCATTCAAATCACCCCTTGCCCTATGGATAGCATTCATATTAGAGTATAACCAGGCTTCTTCTATAGCGGGACCGCTAACAGTTTCTTTAATCAGTTCCAGAGAATGTGAAAACATAATTTCCGCCTGATCCAGATTACCCTTCATGTAATATACATTCCCAAGAAAAATGAGGACCCTTGCCAGGCGTAAGGAATCAGAACAGGAACTTTCAAAATATTCTTTCGATCTGATTAAATAACTAAACGCTTTATCATATTCACTCAGGTTATAAGCGAGTTTTCCCTGAACAAACCATGATTCGGCCTGCATAACAGGATCCAATCCAGGTATTCTTTTCAGGATTGATTCTGCTTCGTCGATCCAATCACCGGAGATTGAATAATCCTCCAAAATCCTGCAGGTTTCGGCCAGACCCAGAATGCACCTCACCTCCATGTCAGGTTTGCTGTTCCTATGGTAATATTCAAGGGCTCCGGAATAATAGTACGGAACGCTGTCATACTGAGATGCCTCGTATAATTCCTCCGCCCGGTGAAAGTAATAACCAGCTATGACACTGTCCGGCAGGTAAACCGGATTACCGTAGCTGATGCATGAACTCCAGAGTAACAGGACAGGAAATAATATCCTTGGAAATAATAAATACATAGTGAAAGTCTGTCCTGATAAAAGTATGAAAGAAATACCAGCCAGCCAGAATGAAAATAATAAAAAAAAAAATGATTTATATTTATCTCATAATCAGCATGTTATAATTTTAATTAAAAAAAGTTGAAAAAAAGTGCCAAAATCGCCGGCTACCTTTTTCGATTTTGAGAATTAAACAATAGAAAGACATTATAAACGCGGTATCCGAAAAGCTAAAAAAGAGTAGGAAAACCAAAAAAAAACTGAATTATGAAAAACTTAACAAGCAAACTGGAAGACATCAGGACGGATGTATTGAGCCTCTCAGACATGAATAAGATACGCGGCGGCGGCGATCCTCCTCCTCCTCCTGCTCTTCCTCCTCCAATTTTAGAAGGCAAATAACAAAACCAACCGCCGAAATAATAATCCCGGACTGCCGGTCCGGTCCGGCAGTTCCACGGATTGTTATTAAACCACTAAAGAAGTAAAAGAAAATGGAGGATTCCCTGGCATATAATTTTGAGATCAGGATCGAGAGCGGAACAAAAAGGCTTATTCTTGATATGATCAGGAGCATCCATTCTGTCATACCGGCTGATACTGATATGGAAATTGAAGAGACGAATCTTTCTGTCCGGACAGACAAACTGAACACCTACGTAGAGGAGGTCATTTCACTGACTGAAGAACATCCTGAAATACTCTCGGGAATATTCGATATCAAAGAACTGAAGGCTTATCTGAAATATTCTCAGGATTACCAGGATATCACCAACCAGTTACAGGATCTCCTGGATAAACTTAAGCAGCATCATGAAAAGACGAATTTCCTGACCATTCAACTGGCCAGCAGTATACGGGAACATCTTGACCTGGTAGCCCCCGATTTTTATGATCCGGGTATCCTTCAGATGATGTCTGTTATTCACAAAAAATATACCGGAAAGATCAGTCCGGGAACAAACGATTTAAAAGTAGTAAGCTAAATTGAGAGCATATAATATATATATGACCGATAATGTATTAAATAGGAACTGGACAGGAAAGAAGATCCTGATTGCAGAAGATATCCATGTAAATTTCATTCTGCTGGAAGCCATTCTGAAAAACACCAATGTCAAGCTGGTATGGGCCAAGAATGGAAAAGAGGCAGTAGATATCTGCATGAACAATGATGATATTGACCTGGTCCTCATGGATATTAATATGCCTGTGATGAATGGATTGGAAGCAACGGCGGAAATCAGAAAACATAAGAAAGACCTGCCTGTCATAGCCCAGACTGCATATGAGATGGACTTTGGCAATGAAGAATTTGAGAAAGCAGGATTAACACATGTACTGGCAAAACCCCTGATGCCGGAATTAACAATTTCAGCCATCGGAGAATATCTGGGAATAAACAGTTAAATCTGAATCTTCAAATACTGACCATCATATTGATCCAGATATGCAATGCATGCCGGAAAACTATTGATTTAGTAATTCTCTTTGCAACTTAATTGTATTTTTGTTTCTTCACGGATAAATACAGCTTAAGTTGCCGCTTCTATGAGTACCTCCCTGTTCAGCAACATCTTTCTTCCTGCCACCCTGGTAATTATCACCTTCGGACTTGGATTATCCATTACCCTCCAGGATATAAAGAACATTGTTCTGCAACCCCGCAACATTATTATCGGTTTGCTGAGCCAGATGATACTCCTGCCGGTTATTGCATTCCTGATAGCCTGGTTTACCCATCTCGAACCAGAATACGGAGTAGGCCTGATCATCATCTCCATCTGTCCGGGCGGGGCCACCTCAAACCTGGTCAACTATATGCTCAGAGCCAATGTGGCACTTTCATTGTCGATCACCATAGTCCATGGTTTGATCACTACTGTTAAGATCCCGCTTGTTGCCGGACTGGCCCTTACCTTATTTATGAAACAGCATGCGGAAATAGAAATGCCGTTCATGAACGCTGTATTGCAGATCTTACTCCTTACAATTATTCCGGCCACGCTGGGAATTATAATAAGGGAGGTAAGACAGAAATTTGCTGACAAACTGGATAATCCCCTGAGAATCATCTTACCTGCATTATTGCTCATGGTTTATGCGGGAGTGATCTTCCTTGAAGGGGGCGAAGGCGACAGGTCCAACAGGGATCCCGGCAGCTTCCTGTACCTTATCCCCTATGCCCTTGGATTGAATATAATATCCATGTTCTCAGGGTACTATGCTCCGAGGTTATTCAGGGTTTCCAAAAGGAACTCATATACCATTGCCGTGGAGGTTGGACTGCAGAATTCTGCACTGGCAATCTTTGTAACCGGAACCCTGCTTAATAATTACAGGATGGCCCTGGTAGCAGTTGTTTACGGATCTTTTTCTTTCTTTACTACATGGCTGTTCGGCTATCTGGCAAAAAAGTATCTCTAGTACCTGATTCCCACAGATTCTTAACTTATCCGGTTGTAATCAAGGGATTTACCTGAACAACTGAAGATATCCTGTCCGTTTAAATTTGGTAGGCCATTTTACAGGTTCAATAATATAAAAATAGGTGTCAGCAACCATCTCCTGTCCGGATTGGTTCCTGCCATCCCAGATAATTACCGGTGCTTCAGCCTGGTATATTAGTGTTCCGGTACGTGAAAAAATCTTTATTGAATAAACCGTCCTGCCATTTGATTTAACCACCCAATAATCATTGATATCATCCCCGTTGGGACTGAAAACATTCGGTATATCCAGTGTATCCCTGACATCAATCAGGCGTACAACAGTATCGTAACAGACCAGGCCGTTGGTCAATACCCCTGTTTGAACCGCTAATCCAAAGTAATAGCTTTGTTCTCCGGGAAAAGTATGCATTAACATGGACTGGGATCCGATGAAGCTGAGGCTGTCCGGAAAAAACCATGCGTAGAAATATTCCAGTGAATTATCAATCTGTACCACATTCCTGAATACATATGAGAATGTACCTACTTCTGTAGTATCAGAGTAAACAAACATTGCCGTAGGAGATTGATATATATGGATATTGAATAATGGTTTGGTAATGGTCGTGTTATTATTGAGGATCATCCTTGGTGTGTAATGACCGGGACTGTCATAATCGTGAGAAACTGCTCCAGGCTGATCAGTAAGATAACTTGTTCCGTCTCCGAATTCCCATCGCACACTGCTGATTGTATCCCACCTTGATGCAGGAATTATTACTGGAGTAAAGCTTACTGTCAGCGAATCACAGCCTGATATCGTATCAGTGACAAAAGAAGTATTGGCGAACTGACCGTTCACATGGAACGACAGAAAAGCCAGAACGATCAATAAAATTTTCCTTAAGGGCTTCATTAATCAGCTTATTCCCTTATAAATATATTAAAATTGAGAGCTGGAAAGTTATATGTTTTCAGTTAATTTTTGAACAACCCTGATTTTGCTGAGAAACTCCTTGGCAAATACCCGGATAACGGTATAGGTCGGAACGGCCACAATCATTCCCGGTATTCCCAGTAAAGTACCGGCTATCATTATAACCAGGAAGATCTCAAGTGGATGGGCCTTGACGCTGCTTGAGAAGATCAGGGGCTGGAACAATACGTTATCACAGGCCTGAACGATTAAGATGACCACCAGCATCCAGCCTACCAGCGGCAACAGTTCTGTTGAAAAATCCATCTGCAGGTGTGTGGCGATGCCAAGCAATATACCAATAGTTCCACCAATCAGAGGTCCTACATACGGTATAACATTTAACAGGCCGATTACCAGGGCAATCACCAGGGCATGACTGAATCCCACACCTACTATGGTCATCCCGACGGTTATCAGGGTCATAATGGCAGTAATTTGTCCGCCAATACCAATAAAATACCTCATCAACAGCTTCCTGGTGGATGTCAGGGCTTTGCGAATGGCCTGCTCATGTTTGGCCGCGACCAGCAATACAAGACTGTTGGCAAACATAGTCTGATCCTTAAGGAAAAAGAATGTTATAAAGGATATTGCAAAAATTGCGATGAAGATATTCCCCAGCAGACCAAAAATGAAGGAGAATATGTTGGAAACAATGGAGACATTAAGTACCGATGTCAGTTTATCATTAATAAAATCATTGAAGGATTGTGTATCGTCCGCAGCGGTATAATAATCATAATAGATCCTTTCAATGGTTTTAACCGGCCTGCCAAGTTTCTTGAGCACCATCTGGGTGTCTATTTGTGACAGATCATTTGCCTCGCTTGCAACAAGAGGTATAAAGACCCTGAAAAAGCTTACTAAGAGGACCCACAGGAGGATCAGGGTCACAAGGGCCGCAAGCCACCTGGGTACTTTAACATTTTTAATCCGTATCCGGGCTAATAAATCCACAACCGGCCGGCCAATAAGTGACAGCACCCCGGCCACCAGTATATATATTACTATGGACGAGAAGTACCACAATACGAATCCCAGGGCGGCTACGCCGATCAGGATAAGAAGGTATTTACTGAATGTATTCATTTATTAATGTTCGTTTCACACAAATTTAAGGATTTGAGATTAATAGGTTCCTTTTTTTATCCTCCTGCTGATTGAGAAGAGAAAACTTATTAAAAAGATATCAACTGTTGCCGGGCTGGAATCCCGCAAAAAATCACATAATGTTTTGCATATCAAATGCATATGCTATTCGGCAAATAAATAAGATAAAATTATCCGGTTTTTTTGATCATCCGGAATTATTTAATTTTGAGCCAATAGCAAAGAATTGACTCTTCTCGCAGCAGAGTTTCGGGGAACCGAGCTTGCGAGCTCGACATAGTCAATGCGCTCGCGTAATTCAATTCAAATGATACAATATCTGGACCTGCTTGAGCATGTACTTGATAAAGGAACCAGGAAATCTGACCGGACCGGGACCGGGACCATCAGTATTTTCGGGCACCAGATGAGGTTTAACCTCGAGGATGGTTTCCCGCTGCTGACCACAAAGAAACTTCATCTGCGTTCAATCATCCATGAGCTGTTGTGGTTCCTCAGAGGTGATACCAATACCTCGTACCTGAAGGACAACAATGTAAGTATCTGGGATGAGTGGGCAGATGAAAACGGGGATCTCGGACCTATTTACGGGTACCAGTGGAGGAACTGGCCTGCTCCCGGCGGGCAGCATATTGACCAGATCAGTGGAGTTATTCGCTCCATCCGTGAGGATCCGGACTCCAGAAGGCACATAGTCAGTGCCTGGAACGTTGGAGAGCTCAGCAAGATGGCCCTGCCGCCCTGTCATATACTTTTCCAGTTTTATGTCTCTGCTGGCAGGCTATCCTGTCAGCTTTACCAGCGAAGTGCGGATATTTTCCTGGGGGTACCCTTCAATATTGCCTCCTACTCCCTCCTGCTGATGATGATGGCACAGGTAACCGGACTGAAACCCTATGAGTTTGTGCATACCCTGGCAGATGCCCATATTTATCTCAATCATATTGACCAGGTAAAACTACAGCTAAGCCGGCAGCCGCGTTCACTACCGGTGATGAAACTTAATGATCAGGTCACCAGCCTGTTTGATTTCACATTTGATGACTTTGAACTCAGCCAGTATAATCCGCATCCCCATATTAAGGGCGCGATTGCTGTATGAACCGGATGGAAAAATATTAGAATATGAGCCTTTCAATAATAGTTGCCATAGCGAAAGAGAATGCCATAGGACTTAACAATGAATTATTATGGCATATTTCAGAGGATATGAAGCGGTTCAAGAGGATCACCGCAGGTCATAAAATTATTATGGGGCGCAATACTTATCTTTCATTGCCTAACCGCCCCCTGAAAAACCGCACCAATATAGTGATCTCCGACAAACCGGAGGAACGTTTTGAAGGATGTGAGATGGTCTATTCAATTGAAGAAGTCGTGCAGCTTTGTTCAGTAGATGAAGAATGTTTCATAATCGGGGGTGGCATGGTCTACAGGCAATTCCTTCCGCTGGCTGATAAGCTTTACCTGACGCTGGTGCATAAATCCTTCGAGGCCGATACTTTTTTCCCGGAAATAAATTTCGATGAATGGCAGGAGATTGAAAGGGTGACATTTGCACCTGATGAACAGAATGATTTCTCCTTTTCTTTTGTGACTTATACCAGGAAAAATACTGTGTAACAGAAATATGTCATTTCTTTAATCGTGGTATATTCGTAGAATCCTATATATTTCCCATTTCAGTTTTTATTACATTTGTTAAAATTAGATCAATGGTAATTGCCCCGCAATACGAGATTATTCTTAAAACTCTGGAACCCTTTAAACCAGAAAAAGTTGGAATTTTCGGATCTTATGCCAGAAATGAACAGACAAAGGATAGCGATCTGGATATATTAGTTAGTTTTAAGGAAACTATCAGCTTTTTGGACCTGGTGGGACTTGAACTGGAGCTTTCTGAAGTACTGGGAATTAAGGTCGATTTAATAACTGAAAGGTCTGTTAATCCAAGGCTTAAGAAGTACATTTATCAAGACCTGAAAGTCATTCTGGAATGACAAAGGACGATACAATCTATCTTGAACATATTCTTGACTCCATAGTAAATATATCGGAGTTCACTAAAGGATTCTCATTGGATAATTTCCTTGATAATAAAGTTATACAGGATGCAACAATCCGGAATCTTGAGATTATTGGTGAAGCAACTAAAAACCTATCAG
>CAZILN010000189.1:0-13548 GCA_964540005.1 uncultured Bacteroidaceae bacterium
AATAAAACAACAATTGCACTAAAACAAAAATTGAAAAAAAAAAACAATTGAACTAAAACAACAATTGCACTAAAACAAAAATTGCAATAAAACAACAACGGCGCTAAAACAACAACGGCACTAAAACAACAACGGCACTAAAACAATAACCGCTATGAAAAACCTACTATTTACACTGATTCTTCTGTCAATCCTCGCTGCATCCTGCACTCAATCCCCCGATCCAGTACCGATAAGGGTAGTTGCAGAGCTTGATATGGGAGAATCCCGGGACATTACTCTCAGTAACGGGGAAGTTGTGAACCTTGAAGTCATTGCGATCGCGGCACAACGTGACAGCCTTCGTGACGCGGTTCGCAGATCTGTTGTCAGGATAAAAGTCGACGGTGAACCTGTTACCCTTGGCTCGGGTAACTATAATTTGCCGGTTGAGACGGGGAAGGTACAGATTGATTGTCCGGTTACAACAGCAGTTTACACCAATACCAACAACGATCACTGGGGACTGACAAAGGATGCGCGTTTCAGGCTTTGGCCCGCGGGATCTCCTTATATGGAACCGGGAACATTTGTATATCCCATAAAGCAGGAATGGCTCGCCAGCATGTCACAATCGGGTAATGAAGCCTGCTATGTCGACTGGGGAGAAGACCCGGCCAGGAAAGAGATATATTACCATGCCGGACATGATATAGGCGGAGCCGAGGGGATGGATGAGATCGTTTCGGCAACTGACGGACTGGTTCTTTCGGCAAACAGCGATACCCTGGAGGGATATATCGATTTCCCGGGAGATATACGTCCGGATGTGGTATGGGTCCTCAACGACCTCGGATGGTATATACGGTACAGCCACCTTGACAGTACCGATCCGTCCATACTGCCGGGTGCCAGGGTGAAAGCTGGACAAAAAATCGGATATATAGGCAAACAGGGAGGCAGCGGGGGCTGGGTGCACCTGCATTTTGAGATCATAAACAAGGAGACCATCTCAGGGGACTGGGGGACGGAAGAAGCTTATCCTTATGTCTGGGAATCCTATGTCAAGCAGTATAAGCCGGCCATGATAGCTATTGCAAGGCCCCACCATTTGCTGTGGACCGGAGAAGAGGCCCATCTTGACGGCAGCAAGTCCATGAGTTTCGCAGGTGATATTGTATCCTGGCAATGGACATTCAGCGACGGATCCAGTGCGGAAGGGGCTCACCAGCAGAGGTCATACACGGTGCCGGGCGAATACAGCGAGATATTGAAGGTTTCTGATTCCCGGGGGAATATCGATTATGATTTTATGGTGATCCAGGTAATTGACCGCGAAAATCCGGGCCGGCCGATTCCAACCCTGCAAGCCGCCTATCACCCCACTCAGAACATCAAAACAGGTGACCAGCTTAGGTTCCTTGTACGCAGCTTCAATACAGGAGAGGGTGAGGAGATCTGGGACTTCGGTGACGGTTCCCCGCAGGTACCGGTAAAGTCCGAGCCGGTGGACCGGCAGAAATATACAGAAGGAAAATTCGCCGAGACCACTCACTCATTCTCTGACCCCGGCAATTATATTGTTACAGTGGAACGCGCCGATGAACACGGGATCAAAGCCACCGGCCATCTACACGTGGTGGTAAGCGAGTAATTTTTTTCTTCTGGATTTATATGTTTATTTAGCGCCTGTGAACAAAGAGATCCTCCGGCTTGCCATACCTAACATTGTTACCAATATAACGGTCCCATTACTGGGCATGGTGGACCTGGCACTGATGGGCCACCTGAATGATGAGAAATATATAGGAGCCATAGCAGTGGGAGGGATGATCTTCAACTTCCTCTACTGGGGATTCGGTTTCATCAGGATGGGTACAACCGGGTTCACGGCACAGGCATTCGGCAAGGGGGACAGGGAGGAGAGCTTTAATATCTTTTGCAGGGCCTTCCTGGTGGCACTGGCCGGCGGACTGATGCTTATCATCCTGCAGATCCCTATCGAATGGCTGAGTTTCAGGGTCATCAGCGGGAGCGAAGAGGTGGAGGAACTGGCAAAAAGCTACTTCTACATCCGCATCTATGCAGCCCCGGCGGCTATAGGGCTGTATGCCCTGATAGGCTGGTTCATAGGTATGCAGAATGCCAGGATCCCCATGATCATAGCCATAGTTATTAACCTGCTGAATGTCGGGTTCAACTTCCTCTTTGTCAAATATTTTAATATGTACTCCAATGGTGTGGCCTGGGGAACCGTCATCGCCCAGTACAGTGGGCTGATCCTGGCCCTCTGGTTCTTCATGCGCCACCATAAGGAGCTGATTTCATTCTGGTCGTGGAAAAACATCATCCAGGCTGAAAAGCTGAAGGAATTTTTCAGGGTCAACCGGGATATTTTCATCCGCACCATGTGCCTGATTTTCGTCTTTTCCTTTTTTACAGCCCGTTCCGCTGTCATAAACGATACCATACTGGCCGTGAATACCCTGCTGATGCAGTTCCTGATGTTTTTCGCTTTTTTCCAGGACGGATTTGCTTATGCCGGGGAGGCCCTGACCGGCCGCTTTATAGGTGCGGCAGACCCCTTTCGGCTGAAAGGAATGATTAAACGACTGTTTGCCTTGGGAGGAGGCATCAGCCTGGTATTTACCCTGGCCTACCTCTTATTTCCCAATACCCTGCTGTTGATCCTCACAGACAACGCCATGGTCATCGAGGCATCCCAACCCTATATCAAATGGGTGGTGCTTGTCCCGGCACTGAGTTTTGCCGCCTTTATCTGGGATGGGGTATATATAGGAGCAACAGCCTCGGTAGCCATGCGTAATGCAATGATTTTCAGTACTGTCCTGGTATTTGTGCCCGCCTGGTACCTGCTTGACCACTTCTTCGATAACCACGGATTATGGCTGGCCATGCTGCTGTTCATGCTGGCCCGGGGAGCATCCCAGACCATCCTGTACAAGAAGGCCATAATTGGTAAAGTAGTTCGACCGGGAAAGTGAATCGACCAGGAAAGTGATCAGTAACGATTTACTATATCTGCTGGTGTGATTTAATGGTTTTATCTTTTTCGGATTCTCCGAAGTCATACAAATACTCCGGGGCAAAATCTGCTCCGTTTTCCCATTCAATCGTAAAAGGATTCAATTTGAAATTCTTAAAATATTCCACTTCTTTTAATGGCTCAAATACTTCCCCCCAGAGTAAATCTTTAAAGTCAATTATTTTAATTTTCCCGTCATTAAACCTTAATTCAATTTTATATCCTTGAATATATTTAGCATCTATTATTTTCACTAACAGCATGGTATAATTATTTTAAAGGATCTATTCTTTTCAGGGATTTTCTCTGTTCTGATAAAGTCCAGTTTTCCAGTAATTCATCTTTATGCAAATCAAGCCACTCATATATTAATCTGATGGCCCTTCTGGGTAATTTACCTTTAATAATTCCGTAGAATCTGGATATTTCAGGTATAATCTTCAAATATGCTTCTTTACAAAGGTACAAAATCTTCGATAACCACGGATTTTAGACTGTATTGCATAGGTATCATGTCTGCAGCTAATGATTGGAGGATAATTTTCCCTGCCTAATAACATATCCCGAATTTCTTCCTTTTAGACTATTTTTGGTTACGATTTTCAGCTGACTAAAACCATAAAAACTTTACAAATATGTTACGCAGACCTATCTATGTGCCGGAGGCAAAAAATGAAAAGGTAAGAACCTACGCCCCGGGCAGCCCTGAAAGGGCATCCATAAAGAAAGTACTTAAGGAAGCTTACTCCAAACAGGTGGAGATCCCTATGATTATTGGCGGTAAGGAGATCAAAACAGATAAGAAGGTAGCCATGTACCCTCCCCATGATCTTTCTCACCTGCTGGGGTATTACTACCAGGGGGATGCCAGCCATGTTGAAATGGCCATCGAGGCAGCCCTGGCTGCAAAGGATGAATGGGCTGCACTGCACTGGACCGAGAGGGCAGCCATTTTCCTCCGGGCCGCCAGCCTGCTGGCAGGACCCTACCGTGACAAGATCAATGCAGCCACTATGATCGGGCAGTCCAAGACCGTCCACCAGGCCGAGATCGATGCCGCCTGTGAGCTGATCGATTTCTTCAGGTTCAATGTCATGTACATGGAAGAGATCCTTATGAACCAGCCATGTTCACCTGAAAACGAGTGGAACGTGTTGCAGCAGCGCCCTCTTGAAGGTTTTGTCTTTGCTCTGACCCCCTTCAATTTCACTTCAATCGCAGGCAACCTTCCAACCGCACCTGCCCTGATGGGGAATACGGTGGTCTGGAAGGTATCCAAAACGGCTGTATATTCGGCTGCGGTTTTGATGGAGCTGTTCAAGGATGCCGGCATACCAGACGGGGTGATCAACCTTGTGTTTGTTTCCGGACCCGTAGCAGGTGATGTGATCCTGAACCATCCTGATTTTGCAGGGATACATTTTACCGGATCTACAGGGGTCTTCCACGGTATCTGGGAGCAGATAGGCAGGAACATTAAGAAATACAAGACCTATCCAAGGATAGTGGGGGAGACTGGGGGGAAGAATTTTGTCATGGTACACCCTTCGGCCAAGCCTGTTGAGGTTGTTACCGCCCTTATAAGGGGAGCTTTTGAATACCAGGGGCAGAAATGTTCTGCTGCTTCGCGTGCCTATATACCCGAAAGTCTCTGGCCTGAAATCAAGGATCTGATCGGGAAGGACATAGCCAGTATAATGATGGGCGTCCCTGAGGATTTCAGGAATTTCATGTGTGCCGTTATCGATGAGGTATCATTTGACAAACTGGCCGGATCTATTGACAATGCAAGGAAAGATGCTGATGCGGAGGTTATTTTCGGAGGGGGATATGACAAATCCAAAGGCTATTTCATTGAGCCCACCATTATCCAGGCATTTGATCCCAGATATGTCACCATGGTGGAAGAACTCTTCGGCCCCATACTTACTATTTATGTGTACGAGGATGCAAAGTATGATGAGACACTGGACCTGCTGGACAATACTTCCGAGTATGCACTTACCGGGGCCATTTTCTCCCAGGACAGGCCCGAAGTAGACCGGACCACCATCCGCCTGGCCAATGCTGCCGGGAACTTCTATATTAATGACAAGCCTACGGGAGCGGTGGTAGGACAACAGCCCTTCGGGGGTAGCCGGGCTTCAGGGACCAACGATAAGGCCGGTTCCCACATCAACCTGCTGCGGTGGGTATCACCCCGGACCATCAAGGAAAACTTCCAGCCGCCTGTTGATTACCGGTATCCTTTTATGGAGGAGGATTAATAAGTTTTTACCAGTTCTCCTCAAGTCCCGGGTATGCTATTTTTCTAGAAGATGTGAAGGCATTCGAGCAGATGGGCGAGAATATTAAACTGGCAAGAAAGCGCCGGAGGTTAGCAGCACAGCAAGTAGCCCAGGATGCAGGTATCAGCCGGAATACTCTATATTTAATTGAAAAAGGGAATCCTGGTGTGGCAGTAGGAAGCTGGTTCAATGTGCTCAGGGTACTGGGTTTTCATGAAGCATTTACAAAAATCGCTTCCGATGATCCTGTAGGCAAGGCGATGCAGGACTATTACCTTTCAGGAAAGTGATGCATCAGGTAATGTCAAAGGCAGGCTGTGTGAAATTTAATTGTTGATAAAATCCGGGTTCATCAAGAGCAGTGAAGCCGAAGGTTTTATATTTTTGAGGCAGATGAAGAAGTTCCTCCGCATATCCTTTCGTATACTAAGGAATAAGTATATCCTTACCCTTCTTATTTTCTTTGTGTGGCTGCTGGTGTTTGACAATAACAACCTGATAGACAGGTATAAATATCACATAGAGCTCAAACGCCAGGAGGCCGAAAAGGAATATTACCTGAACAGGATAGAGGTTGATTCAAAGAAGCTCAACGAGCTTAAGACAAATGATGCCAACCTGGAGAAATTTGCCCGCGAGCAGTACCTGATGAAAAAGCCCAACGAGGACATCTACCTGATCGTGGAGGAATGATCAACTGCCAATTTTGGTACATTGTTATTTGCCATTCACACTCCCTTAATAGTAAATGCTTCCGGGAATCTCAGGACCCGCAGAAACACCTGAACATTTTTTCGAATTTATCATTCCATAAAGAGAGAACTACAGTACCACCACCTTCATAGTAACTATCTGTAATTGCAAGCTCGAAAATGCCATCACCATTTAAGTCGGCTATTGCGAGGATATTGTTATCATTGACCATATCCATTTCATTCTCTCCATCATGTGTGTAGATGTTACTAAGGATGGGAATTGCTACAGGATCCTCTCGCACGTCGAATACCATTAGCAGCACACTGTATGAACCGGCCGCTGATCCGTAGTTTTGACCTCTTTCCTCGTGGAACAGGTCAATGATGGCATCCATTGTACCATCATCGTCAATATCTAGCTCAATTACCTCATCTATTGATAGTTCCGGATCTTCCAGTCCGTTATTCATAAGGTAAGCCAGACCTATTTCTTCGGAGTATTCAGTATTCATGGGCTCAAAATCGATATCTTCAGAAAAGGGGTTCCAATCCCCGGTTATCCCCACATAGAAAGACTCCTGAGAATAGCCATCCAGGAAAAATTCCGGACAACCACAGTATTCATCAAAATTAAGGTCAGTTTTTCCCAGTGAATGTGTCTCACTGAATCCATTTATAGTATGAATATGAAAATCCAGTGGTTCATTGAAATCGTCAAGAATTTGAGACAGGTCATGCCAAATCCCGGCACCTGAAGCTCCGAAAAAATAAAGGAAAGAACCGCTACCAGCAATAATATAATTAAAGTCTTCAGTAACAGGTTCCTCTCCGGCTTGCGTTTCTTCAGCTTGATCCTGATCCATATCAGCCTCTTCTTCTAAGGGTTCATCAGGTGTAATCACCTCTTCATCATTTGGCGGGGCCTCATCCTGTGAGTTCTGTCCGGATTTCCTGTTCTGGCACATTGATAATAAAAGCAGTATACACAGCAGCGCGCTAATACTTAGGATCCTGTTCATAAGGTAAAGATTTAGGTTTGGTTACCGTGAATTTCAAGGTATAAGTTAACTCATGATCCGGAAACTGACAAATTATGATCCGGAATTTGTCAATAATTCAGCGAAGAAATCACAATGTCATTGATCAATTACTCAATATCCGCTCTTTTGAAGCTCCCTCATGAACGATAATAATTCCCTGGAAGTAGATTTTGTGCCTGCCATACTTACTGTACCTGCAGTTTTGAGTAATGAGTGTATGGCTTTGGTAACAGGGATCTTTTTGTAGTGTTTATCGTGGGCGAAATTCAGGAATTTAAGGACTTTGAAGGCATTGAACCAGGCGTGAAAGCGTTTCCTGAATGTGAGGAGGGAGGCTGAGTGCTGGTTGATCTCCTGTAATTTCTCAAGATATTCTCCGCCTATGAATTCCCTGACCGGTTCCGGGAATGTTTCAAACACTTGACTCAGTTGGAATTTATCGACCCCGAACAGGCTGTCTCGAATATCAAACAGGGCCTTCAGATCAGTAAAGGCATCAGGATGGTAGGTTTCCCATTCGGCTTCCCGCTCGTGAATGAATTTACTGATGAAGGACCCGGTACCGAATGGCACCCTGTCGGAAGGACGGGCTGAGGGATACACGGTTGTGGCGTGTAATTCCCGGAAACCTCCCAGGGGAATCAGTTTTTGGAGGAAATAGAAATCCTCCCCGGCCTTGCGCCTGTTCATGCCACCCTGGCGTACATAGGCATCAGCCCTTACAGAAAATATTGATCCAATGGTGTGGAAGGCGTAGGGGAATCCTGAATACCTCAGGGCCTGGACATAATACCTGAGGTGCAGCTCATATTGAATTATAGCATGGGTTACGGACTGGGTTCCAGCTTGAGTATCAACTTGGGCTCCAGCTTGAGTATCAACTTGGGGTCCAGTTTGGGTATCAACTTGGGGTCCAGTTTGGGTGAATGCTTGTTGATCAGTTGGGGATACAGGATCTCCCTCCAGGGGGTGTTCGAAATGCACATTGCATCCTATGCATTGGGGATCATGGTTGAACAGTTCCTGGATGGTCTGCAGGTAGTTGGGCTCAACTGTAGTATCCGCATCGAGGGAGGTTATGATTCCGCGCGGACGGTCCAGAGTATTGAACCGGCTGACAGCCAGGTCCATCCCGGTCTTACGGGCGAGTCCGGGCCCGGCATATTTTTCAGGGAAGTCAGGGTAAAGGAGGGGATAAAAGCTGATCCAGGGGGGCGGTTGACCGGACCCTTGACCGGATCGTTGATCGAACCCTTGACCGGATCCTTGACCGGATCGTTGATCGAATCCTTGACCTGACTGGTGATCGGACCGGTGATCGGCCACGGGGCTGGTCTGGTGGTCAGAAATCCATTTATTCGCCTGTTCCAGGGTTGATCTGTTGAGGTCAAGTATCTCCTGTGAGGCACCCTCTGCAGAGTTGATGATAATTATAACTTCGACATTAGCCGGGGGTTGATGGCAGCGATAAAGACTCTCAAGGCAGCTCAGAAGGTCCGGTTCCTTATGACACGGGATGACAATGACCTGGATAAGGTCATAGGGTGGGGGTGAGGGTAGGGTTTTACTGAGATTGTTTTTTTCAAGGTATGCGTCGGCAAATGGCATGGTGCTGATGAGTAAAAGTCATGGCGCTGATGATCAGAAGGCATGCCTTTATTTTGAGTCCTTGTTCTCGTTATACACCCTGTTCAGGCCTTCCAGCACTGAACTGGTAATATCAAGGCTGTCATTGGCAAAAAGGACGTTATCTCCGAAGCTGTTGCTGAAAATAAACTGGTAATTATAGTTCCTGTTATAATCTTTCAGGTATTCCATTATCTTGTCGATCAGTTTGCGGTTACCAACCTGCTCTTCTTCTGCCAGTTGCATGGAAAGCTCATCCCTGAGCGCCAGCAGGTTCTGCTGTTCGGCAAGGAGCTGCTGTTCCAGTTCGGCTGCCTCACGGCGGGTTACCAGGCCTTTCTGTACCTTGTTCTGGTAATCCATAGCGCCTGCTTCATATTGTCTTGATCTTGAGTTCAGTTCAGCTTCGAGCTCCTGCTGTTTGTCCTCAAACTTTGCCTGCAGATCATGGAAATAATCATAATTATTCAGCAGAGAATCGATATTTACATACACGATAGAAAAGTTTTTGCCGGCATGAATTGCAGAAGACTGTCCTGATGCAAGCGGACCGTTTCCTGATTTTTCAGAAAAATGAAAATAAAATAAAACGGCAACTGCAATGGCCAGGATGGCATTAATAATATACGACAGGTATTTCACAGGATTATGTATTAGATGTTTATGGTGCCTGGGTTCTGAAATTCATGCAAATATAGCAGTTAATTTTAAATGAGTATCCGGGAAAAAACATTATTTTGCAATAATGTAGTTTAATAAGCAACAAATATGTTTGATATTAACAAACAGATATGTATTTTTGTATCAAATAAGTTGTGATGCTGCTCAAATCTACATTAATTCAGATAATAGAAGTTCAAAAGGCCAACCTGAACCGGCAAAGTAAAGGATTGGAAAGAGAGGTTCTGAAGATAATTCCTGATTTATTATCTCATGCATATATCATAACAGGCATCCGAAGGTGCGGTAAGAGTACTCTGCTTAAGCAATTACTGGATGAGAAATATTCAGGGGCGCTGTACCTGAATTTTGAAGATACAAGGTTATATGGCTTTGAGAATAAAGATCTGGCAAGGCTGGATGAAATAATAGCAGAGGCAGATTACAGGGTGCTGCTCTTTGATGAGATACAGGTAATATCAGCATGGGAGAATTATATACGCCAGAAACTTGATGAAGGCTTCCATCTCATTATTACCGGTTCCAATGCCTCAATGTTGAGTAGTGAACTTGGGACAAAATTAACAGGAAGACATATTAGCCGGGAGTTATTTCCATTTTCATATACGGAATTCATACGTTATAGAAAACTGGAACCTTCAGCGGACTCGCTGAAGGTTTACCTGGAGGAGGGGGGTATACCTGAATATGTAAAAAGCAGAGCGGATGATATCCTGAACCAGCTGTTCGATGATATCCTCCTGAGAGATATCGCTGTCAGATGGGGAGTCAGAGATATACGGACACTGCAAAGACTGGCGCTTTACCTGGTATCAAATGTCGGTAAACAGATAACCGGGAACAGGTTACGGATCCTTTTTGAAATAGGTGCGACAAGCACAGTGATGGAGTATTTATCCCACATGGAGGCTGCATATTTATTTTATTTTATCCCCCGGTTCAGTTATTCGCTCAGAAAACAGATGGTAAATCCAAGAAAAGTTTATGCATCAGATACCGGGCTGATAAGTATCAATACTGCATCATTTTCCGGCGATACAGGCAGGAAATTTGAGAATCTGATTTTTCTGCATTTAAGAAGGCAGTCTAATGATACTATATACTATTTCAAGGAAAAAGGGGAATGTGATTTTATTGTGCACCAAAAAGCTGCTTCTCCCGAAGCAATTCAGGTGTGTTTTGAATTAAACAGGGATAACCTGGATCGCGAACTGAACGGCTTATTTGAGGCAATGGATTTTTTTAAGCTTAGGCAGGGAACGCTGGTTACCATGGAACAAAAAGACCGTTTTGAAAAAAACGGCCTGATTGTCAATGTTATACCTGCTTACCAATACCTCGGATGATCCTGGAATTACGGACAACTAGAATTCAGGACAGGGAACCATGTGGCGCTTGCTTTTCTTGCGGCTGGTGGAGAATTCGTATATAAATGAGATTTCGTGTGATCCGTGAGAATTTAACATCAGGTTTGAGATAGTGAAGTCGTAGCTGTACCCGACACTGAATTCCTCGATCTTGTATCCTACAAGGAAGGCAATAGCATCACCGAAATTTTCCTGGTTGAAAATGGGAATGCCCCTGTACCAGAATCCCAGAACCAGTGGATTCTTGTACCAGTAAACACCCAGATCCAGCATGTTGATAATACCCTGGCGTTTAAAAAGGAATGCTAATGAAAGTGCTTCATCAACAGGCTTCAGCAGGTGAGAGTTCTTTATTATCCTGTAGCCTCCAAAGATTGAATACTTGATGTTTTGTCGTATCTCTTCATTTTTATAAAGAGAAATGTTTGGGCGCAGCAGGTGGGCCACATCGATGCCTGCCCACATCCCGTCACCATAAAACAATACTGAGGTTCCGAAATCCACATCCGGGTAGGACCTGTCATGCGGGATCTGAATGCTTGGAGTGACACCGGTGGGTGAGAGCTGGCTGCCCCAGATAAGCTTGTTGAAGTCCAGACCGGTCTGGGTAAAATTGAAGTGCGCTCCAGGCCTCAGATGATAGAAATCCGTCAGCTTGATATCATAGGAATACTGGATGCCGATATTTGTAGTGCTGAGGCTTCCTGAACCGGCTACATCACGCATGATCAGTACTCCCACGCCTGAATTGAAGGTGGAAAAAAAATGGTCGTACGAAAAGAGGTAGGTGACAAACTTGGATTCCGGGATTCCTGGCCACTGGTTACGGTAGGTGGAGGCGATCCGGTGTTCCTGGGTGGCCCCTGCAAAGGAAGGAGCAAGGTATAATGGGGCGGAGTAAAACTGTGTTATCTGCGGGTCCTGTCCCTGGCTGATTGCGAAGGCATATAAAAATCCTGATATGATGAGTAATCTCTTCAAAGATTGAGCCGGATAACCAAATAAACTACTAATATAATTAAAAAGAGCTTTTATGATAAATTTGTTTTTACCAAATTAAACGATAATTCTGTTTATTAGTTTCATTTTGAAGGCATTATATGATTAAGTAATAAAAAAAAGGGCCAAAGGCCCAATTTTTAGGAGTGAAACCCACCGGATGGCTTAAACCTACCCATCGGATGGCTCCAAGCCATCCGATGGGTGGTTTCAGTTATCTCAGCAGCGTTATATCCCCTGCATCGCTGAACGACTGTCCGTTCAGGTACTTACCACGTACCACCCAGATATAGACACCCTGTTCTGCAGGCTTCCGGTTATCGTATACCCAGCCGTTCCAGCCAGTGTTTATATCATCGGTCTCGAAGATCAGTTCACCCCAGCGGTTGTATATGCTCAGGTTGTATTCACGCACCTGCTGGTAGATACCCGGGAAAAATACCTCGTCAGTAATATCACCCGGTTTGCGTGACGGGTCGGCCGGATCGTCGACATTAGGTTTGAAAACGGACGGGAACTGGATCTCTCCACCCGGTTCCACATTCACGTATTCAAAATCGTAGGAATGGCTGCATGCATTTTCATTGGTAACCGTAAGGGTAACTGTATACTTACCTGCTTCCTCGTACACGTGAGTAGCTTCAGATGTCTTATCAACCGGTCTGCCGTCATTCCAGTCCCATTCAAACTCGGCGTTCGAGGTATCCTTTGACAGGTTAAAGCCCCTCACAACAGCACCAACGAATACCCTTGGCGGTAACACGTTGATATAGGCAGTCGGTGTCAGTTTGACGCGTATCAGGCTGCTGATTACATCAGTTCCTCCCGGACCGTAGACCGTCAGTGTTACCTGGTAGATCCCCGGTGACGGGAATGTAACCTGTGGATTCTTATCGAACCTTTTCACGCCCAGTTCTTCGAAGTCCCATTCATAGCTGGTTGAGTACTGTGAGGTGTTGTTGAATGTCACGGCATACGGAGCACAGTCCGGTACAATACTGTCAAAAGAAGCTATCGGTATCGCCGGATTAATGGTGATATCATGTGAAATACTGTCCTCACACAGTCCGGTTACAGCCTTCAGGCTTGCTGAGTACTTATTGGGACTGCTATAGGTATGGGACGGACTAACATCGGTTGAAGTCGTTCCATCACCGAATTTCCAGAGGTAGGTCCATGAACCCTGAGGTGTCAGGTTGGTAAAGTCAACCGTGGCTTCAGGATAGGTCTGGATAATAGGATCAGCACTGAAATTCACCGTAGGCAGCGGGTAGACCGTAACATCATTGGTTTTAGTGTCAACACAACCATAGAATGATTTAGTTGTCAGAGAAACCGTGTAGGTAACCGCATCTCCCGTAGTATTTGTGAACTGGTGTGAGATTACGAAATTACCACTTTCAGTGTTTCCGTCACCATAATCCCAGCTGTAGGATTCACCTCCGGGTGTCGTTTCGAATACAACCGTAAGAGGATTACAACCGTCATCCTCACTCTGGGTGAAGCTGGCATCGATGCTCGGGAAGACGGTGATTACCTGTCCTGTTGTATCACGGCATCCGTTCGATGAAATGGCTACCATCTCTACATTATAGTAGTATACCTGCGAGGTGAAGTTCGAGAATCCATGGACCGGATCTTCTTCTGTTGAAATATCCGGATCCGAAGGATCATCGAAATCCCATTCATAAGAAGCCGCTCCTTCGGAAGCATTGCTGAAGGTCACTGTTACCGTACCGCATGAAGGTTTGGCATCAGAACTGAACTGGGCATTCGGCCTGTCATTGGTTATGGTGACCACATCGCTGGTGGAACATCCCTTGCTGT
>CAZILN010000190.1:0-10231 GCA_964540005.1 uncultured Bacteroidaceae bacterium
AGTTTGCAAACGTCGGGAGGTATGAGATATCCCTTACAGTTACAGATGCCTTGGGCTCCTGCATGGACTACTTTTCCAGCCAAGTGCAGGTTGGATATGTTGACTGCAATGCAGACTTCACCGTATTCGTTGATTCATCTAACAATACTGCTTACTTTAGCAGTCAATCCCATGGGGGATTGATTGACTATTATTGGATATTTAGTGATGGAACTGTATCTACTGAACAGAATCCAGTACATTCATTTTCGGTTCCAGGATATCATAAAGTATGTCTGAACACCTTTAACCAGATCTCTGGTTGTATGGATAATTGTGAAAAAACATTATTGATCGGTAGTCAGGGAATCGATTGTGAGGCTGACTATATATATAGAATCGATGAGCAAAGTCATAAAGTTACTTTTGCTGATAAATCATTGGGGGATGAACTTAGTTGGTACTGGAATTTTGGTGATGGTGATACTTCACTGATTCAGGATCCACTCCATCAGTATCAGGATGGTGGTATTTATAATGTATGTTTGACAGTATATACCTCTTCAGGAATCCAGAATACTACTTGTAAACAGATATTTGTGGGTACACTTACTAACGTTAACTGTATGGCCAAGTTCATTTATACTGTCGACGATTCTAAACTTATTGTTAATTATAAGGATGAATCATTTGGTGCACCGGATAACTGGTTTTGGAAATTCGGGGATGACGAAACATCAAATGTACAGAACCCTTCTCATAATTTTGATCAAGCGGGATATTATACCACAAGGCAATCGATTATAAATGAAACAAACGGCTGTACCAGCAATGCATTTGCTCTTTTAAGTGTCAATATGGAAGGAGGACTGATTGCTTCTTTCGGATATACTATTGACAGTATCAACCTTAAAGCTGAAAGCTACCCCGTAGATTATGTAGGTGTCTCTTTGGGAGATGCTAGCAAATATAAATGGAGTTTTGGAGATGGCACATACGATTCCACAACCACCACTCCTAGGCATGCTTATTCTGCACCAGGAACATATGAAGTCTGTCTGACTGTTTACGATGTTGTTGCTGGAACAGAAAATATGTCCTGTCAAAATATAACTGTTGGCTCTTCTAAAATAAATAATGTTCTAGGGCCAAAAGATCTCAGCCAGGAAATTAAGATGAAGTGTTATCCCAACCCAGCTGATAATATGTATTTTATAATGTTCAACTTGCCCTCAACGACAAATACTGAAATAAAGCTGATTACTATTAATGGTAAGGAACTCCAAACTGTGGTTAATAATATATTGATTGCGGGATGGCATGTTTATGAATTGGATGCATCAGATATTCCTGATGGATTATACCTAATCAATCTAAATACAAACATACAGTTGGTCACCCAGATTATCAGTATTCAGCACTAAATTCATGTTGACACTGCAATGTATTATCAATAATCTAATTTCAGGGATAATCTGGTTTGACCAAGAAAGTTATACCCTTTCATAAAAATATTTGATAAACAGCAAATAATCCCTCTAATCAGTCAGATGGTCTTCAGTTCTCCTTCAACTTTCTCCTTCAGCAGTGCGATATTCAGGACATCGAGGATGTTACGTACATAGTGCAGCTGTACTCCTTCAAGATAGATATCTTTAATTTCATTAATATCTTTCATGTTTTCCTCTGAAAGCAGGATGTCCGTAATTCTGGCGCGCTTGGCAGCCAGTATCTTTTCTTTGATACCCCCCACGGGGAGTACCTTTCCGCGCAGGGTAATCTCACCGGTCATGGCCATGGCTTTCTTAACCTTCCTCCTGGTAAAAGCAGATGCTATAGAGGTGGCCATGGTGATCCCGGCTGATGGACCATCCTTCGGGATCGCCCCTTCAGGAATGTGAACGTGAACATTCCAGTTTTCAAATAGTTCGGGATCGAGGTCCATGATGGCAGCGTGGGACTTGAGGTATTCAAGGGCAATGATAGCCGATTCCTTCATTACGTCTCCAAGGTTCCCGGTCAGGGTCAGCTTGCCTTTGCCCTTGCTTAAACTGGTTTCCACGAAGAGTATTTCACCTCCGTGAGCCGTCCACGCGAGTCCCGTTACCACCCCTGCATATTCATTTCCCTGGTATTTGTCTTTCATGTATTTGGGTGGACCCAGAACCTCCTGTATGTCAGGTATACTGAGGCTTTTCTTCTCCACCTCCCCGAAGGCAATACTTTTGGCAAAATTTCGCAATAATTTGGCAATCAATTTATCCAGTTGCCTGACTCCCGATTCCCTTGAATAAAATTCGATAAGATGTTCAAGGCTGCGTTTCGGGAAGGTGATCTGGGATTTGGTGATGCCGTGGTTCTCCAGTTGTTTCGGGATGAGGTGCCTTCTGGCAATTTCGATCTTTTCCTCCACAATATAACCTGAAACATCTATCAGTTCCATCCTGTCAAGCAGGGCAGGGTGGACGCTTGAAGTAGTATTGGCAGTGGCAATAAACATGACACGGGAAAGATCATAATCCAGTTCCAGGTAGTTGTCATGGAATGAATTATTTTGCTCAGGATCAAGTACTTCCAGCAATGCCGAGGCCGGGTCGCCGTGAACATCACGTCCCACTTTATCAATTTCATCCAGTACGAAAACGGGGTTGGATGATTTGGCTTTCTTAAGGCTCTGTATGATGCGTCCGGGCATGGCGCCTATATAAGTTTTCCGGTGCCCCCGTATCTCAGCTTCATCATGGAGTCCACCCAGAGACATCCTGACATACTTGCGGTTCAGGGCGCTGGCGATGGATTTGCCAAGGGATGTTTTTCCGACCCCCGGGGGACCTACCAGGCAGAGGATGGGTGATTTCATGTCACCCTTGAGTTTCAGCACGGCCAGGTGTTCCAGTATCCTTTCCTTAACCTTCTCAAGTCCGAAATGGTCCCTCTCGAGTATTCGCTCTGCCCTTTTCATATTGAAGTTGTCCCTGGTAAACTCATTCCAGGGTATATCCAGCAGGGTTTGTATGTAGTTTGCCTGAACAGAAAATTCACCGGTAGCCGGATTGACACGTTGCAGCTTGTCGAGTTCCTTGTCGAATGCTTCTCCTACTTCCTTGCTCCATTTCTTTTTCCTGGCCCGGGCTTTGAATTCTTCAATTTCCTTTTCAACCGGACTCCCACCCAGTTCGTCCTGTATGGTCTTCATCTGCTGGTGGAGCATGAACTCCCGCTGCTGCTGGTCAAGGTCAACCTTCACCTTGGACTGAATGTCGTTCTTCAGTTCCAGCATCTGGACTTCCTTGGTGAGATATTCCAGAAGGCTGATCGCCCTTGTTTTGAGGTTCGGCTCTTCCAGCAGGCGCTGTTTCTCCTTCAACCCTACGTCTGAATTGGAACAGATAAAATTGATCAGGAAACTTGAGCTCTCAATATTCTTAACAGCGAAGGAGGCCTCGGGAGGAATATTAGAGGACAATTTAATAATGCGAAGGGACAGTTCCTTTAAGGAGGCAACTATAGCTTCAAATTCCTTATCTCCCCGGACAGGGATCTTTTCACTCAGGGATTTGATCCTGGCAACGAAATAGGGGTTCTCTGAAACCATATTCTTTATCTCGAAGCGCTTTTTCCCCTGAATGATTATCGATGTTGAATCATCCGGCATTTCCAGGATCTTGATGATCTGGGCTACCGTACCGGTCTTGTACAGCTCATTGATCCCCGGATCATCTATATTGGGATCAATCTGGGAAACGGTACCGATTATCTTGCTTTTCTTATAGATCTCCTTAATAAGGCGAACGGATTTTTCCCTTCCCAGGGTAATGGGTATCACCACCCCCGGAAAAAGGACAGTATTACGCAGGGGTAATATGGGTAGAAGATCAGGCACATGGGTCTTGGAGAGAGACTCCTCATCCTCATCCGAAATCAATGGAATAAAATCCGCTTCTTCATCCATGGAACTCCCTATCAGTATTCCTGATGTTCGTTTATATTCCTTTGTGCTCATATATTATCGGTCAACTTGTCAGTAAATAATGAGAAAATGCATTTCCTGTGACAGTGTCAATACTCATGCCAAAATCACGTGTAATGGTCAGTTCCTGTATTTGGCCGTCATTTCAAAAACGGTCTTCAGGATCCCCTTTTCTATAGCGTCAAATTCAATTTCTCTTCGCATCATAACTTTGTCGGCCACCTCAAAGGCTTTTTCAAGTTTGTATTCACTCATTCCACCCGGACCGCCCCAGCTGAAGGAGGGAATAAAATTGCGGGGAAAGCCGGTGCCGAATATATTGGCAAATACTCCTACAACCGTTCCCGTATTGAACATGGTATTAATCCCGCATTTGGAGTGGTCCCCCATGATCATTCCGCAGAACTGCAATCCGGTATTGATGAATGCCTCCTCTTTGTAAGACCAGAGTTTTACCTCTGCATAATTGTTCTTCAGGTTTGAATTGTTGCTGTCGGCCCCAATGTTGCACCATTCCCCAATAACGGCATTTCCAAGGTAACCGTCATGAGCCTTATTACTCAGGCCCTGGAATACTGAGTTCTTGATCTCACCTCCGACCATTGACATGGGTCCTATGGTGGTGGGACCATAGATCTTGGCATTCATCTTCACCACAGATTGATCACATAGTGCAAATGGCCCCCTGATCACCGTACCTTCCATGATCTCGGTATCCCTGCCCAGGTAAATGGGTCCGCCATTGGCATTGAGTGTGACAGCATCCATGGAAACGTCTTCTTCGACAAATATCAGCTCCGGTTTAAGAAGAATATTTGTATCGTTCAATGCCCTGGAAGAACGGCCTGCAGTTATCAGTTCAAAATCTTTCCTGATTAGATCCCCGTTCATTTCAAACAGATCCCAGGGATGATCTATGCTGTACAGTTCCCCTGTATATTGAATGCGGTTCTTAAAGATATAATCCCCTCTCAGGTATTCATCGGGATCTTTCTCATCCTGGCAGAAGGCGATCAGGATTTCCCCTTTGATCAGGCAATCCCCTAATTCCAGCGCCTTCACTGAATCCAGCAAAGTTGCATCAGGCAGGATGGAAGAATTGATCAATATGTTAACAGCTTTTGTTTTCATGGGATATTTATCACGCAGGTAGGGTTCTGTCAGCCATGAGCAATTTGTATCCAGCAGTTTTTCCCATTTCTGCCTGATTGTCAGGATCCCGGCCCGAAGCTCTGAGGCCGGCCGTGTAAAGGTAAGGGGTAATAAGTTTTGCCAGGTTTCGGGTTGGTCAAAGAGTATATAGTTCATAAAAAAATATTATAATCAGATTCCAGTAGTAAGGTTCAAACAGAATGTAAATGTAAGGATAAGCGACAAAAAAACCGGTAACTAATTAAAGATACCGGCTCTATCTGTTTGAATCGACAATTATTCCTCGTTTTTCACATTCTTCTTTTCATAATGCTTCTCATACCGCTTCTTGAATTTGTCTACCCGTCCGGCTGTATCTACAAGTTTCATCTTACCTGTATAGAAGGGATGCGATGTATTGGAAATTTCCAGTTTGATCAGAGGATATTCCTTGCCATCATCCATTTTGATCTTTTCCTTGGAGGCTGCTGTTGAACGGGTCATAAAGGTAAACCCATTCGACATGTCTTTGAAGACCACCATTCTGTAATTATCAGGATGTATATCCTTTTTCATATAAGTAATGATTAATCGGTTTCTGATTTGGGTGTGCAAATATAAGTATTGTTTTCAAAAATTAAAATAAAAGCCTCTTAAACTGTATGATATTTCAAGTAGTTATATTTCGGTCGTTTTTTATTTGCATCGTAGGTGATTTTATCCTGGAATGTACTCTGTTTGACCTCTTTGAACTTTTCCATATAATCCGGCATGAACCGTTCAAAAGGGGCATCCGGGTCAAATATGCATCGGTAGGTATTGTGAATCTTGGCAAGCTCACCCCCGACTGCTTCATACATTGATCTCATCTTGGGATTGAAATCACCTACCCAGGACATTTCAACCTCTGTGATCCATGTTCTTTTTGAGAAGGGTTTTACCAGGTGCCTGAATATGGCGGATTCAATACCGGAGTTTCTGAATTTAGGGACAACACCTGCAACGACAGCCCTGACCCTGGTGATTTTACCTGTCCTGAGATAATAAAAGAAGCGTATTTTATTGATAAGGTGCAATTTCCCGTTCAGTTTTGAAAGTATTTGGTTGATATCAGGATAGAACAGGAAGAAGGCCACGGGTTCATCTTTGTAATATACGAACCAGGCCAGTTCCTCATCAATGATGGCCTTGGTCCTCTCAAAATCCTCCAGGATATCAGATTCCTCTATCGGGGTGAAATCATCTTTGAAATCGCCCCAGGCCTCATTATAGATATAAGCCATATCTTTTGCATACTTTTCCTTATTCCTGATCCTGGCATGTTCATAATGGAAATCCGGCTTACGGGCGATCCATTCGGCTATTTTCCAGAAGCGTTCCGGGAATTTCCTTGTGATATCCACGTGATAGCTGTATTGCTGGAAATACTGCCTGAACCCGTATGCTTCAAACAGATCTTTATAATAAGGAAAGTTATAAGGCATTCCAAAGCCGGGATGGGTGAAACCATCAATGAGTAAGCCCCAGTGATTATTGGAACCCCCAAAGTTAATTGGGGCATCCATGGCCTGCATGCCGCAGGAAGACAGCCAGTCTTTCGCTGTATCGAACAACATGAAGGCCGCTTCACGGTCATTGATACACTCAAAAAAACCTGCCCCTCCTGTTGGTTGCTTGTTAGCACCTGATAAGTCTTCGTTATAGAAGGCAGCAATACGGCCTATAAGTTTCCCGTCATCGGAATACAGTATCCATCTCCTGGCATCTCCCTTCCTGTAAAGTTTGTTGGTATCCGGTTTGAAAATGCGTTCTACTTCATTCTCCAAGGGACAGACCCAGTGTGGATCTTTGCTGTACAGGATCCTTGGGACCCTGTGAAAGTCCTTGATGTGCTTTCTAAGAGTAAGTTCTGTGATTCTCATATTAACCTGGTATTTCTAAATACTCCAACCTGAAAACCGTATACTCCAACCTGAAAATCGTATATTACAACCTGAACCAGTCTGCCACATCAAAAGCCGGCGTTTCACCCTGGTCCTTGTAAATGAATTCATTTGTCCTGCTGGAATAAACATAATCTTTCTCCCAACCGGGAATATTTTCTATTATTTCCTTAAGCGATTCAGTGAAATATATTACTTCCTCATTCCTCATGGTGGGATGGAGTGACCACCTTACCCATCCCGGTTTTTCTGAAAGATCGCCGTGGTTGATCTTATCGGTAATTGCCCTGGAGCGTGCATGGCTGACTTCCAGGAGGTAATGGCCGTATGTGCCTGCGCAGACACAGCCTCCCCGGACCTGTATGCCGAAGCGGTCGCTCAGTATCTTTACCAGGAGGTTGAAATGAATGTCCTCATGGTAAAAAGAAATAACACCAAGGCGTTCTTCGACATTATCGGCCAGTATCCGTATGCCGGGTACTCTTTTCAGTTCCCGGAACGCCAGACAGACCATCTCTTCTTCTCTTTTCCTGATGTGTGTGACACCCATCTGATCCTTCAGCTCGAAAATCAGGGCAGCCCTTATAGCCTGGAGGAATCCAGGTGTTCCCCCGTCTTCACGGGCCTCGATATCATCAACATACTTGTAGGAACCCCAGGGATTTGTCCAGTCCACAGTACCTCCTCCCGGATTATCAGGGACCTCACATTTATACATGCTGGAATCGAAGATAAGCACTCCCGAGGAACCCGGTCCGCCCAGAAATTTATGCGGGGATAAATATATGGCATCAAGTTTCATCATGGGATCGGAAGGATGCATGTCTATATCATCATAAGGAGCGGAAGCGGCGAAATCAATGAAACACAGTCCGCCGAACTCATGCATGATCCTGGCCAGCTCATAATAGGAAGTCCTGATTCCCGTTACGTTTGAACAGGCTGTAAAAGCCCCGATCTTGAATTCACGGTCCTGATACAATTCAAGCTGTCTGCGTAATTGCTCAGGATCAACCAGCAGGTCCCCGTCGGGTTCAAGGATGACCACGTCGCAATTTGTTTCATACCAGGAAGTATGATTGGAGTGGTGCTCCATATGAGTAAGAAAGACTACCGGTTTGTCATCGGTATGAATGCAATCCTTATTTCTGAGCAGCCCGCAGCCTTTAAGTCCCAGTATTCGCTGGAGTTTGTTGATAACCGTGGTCATGCCGGAACCGGCTGTGATGATCACGTCGTTCGGACCGGCATTTACATGATCCTTGATCTTTTGATGGGCCAGGTGATAGCTACGGGTCATGCGCAGTCCGGTTTCACTGCCTTCTGTATGGGTATTGGCAACAAAGGGTCCGAATTTTGTCAACAGGGCATCCTCTATGGGTGCGTAGAGCCGGCCGCTGGCAATCCAGTCGGCATATACTATCTTTTTTCTGCCAAAGGGAGTTACATATTCCGAGTCAATACCGATAATTTTCTCTCTGAACGCGGTGAAATATTTTTCAAGCTCTGTCATTTTAGGATATCTAATACAATACCTTACCGACTGCTACGTGTCTGTGCCAGCAGTCTCAGGACTTCAATATACAACCAGATAAGCGTTACCATCAGCCCGAATGCAGCGTACCATTCCATATATTTCGGAGCACCCTGTTCAGCGCCCTGCTCGATGAAGTCAAAATCAAGCACCAGGTTCAGGGCGGCAATAATGATAATGGCTACGTTAATAAGAATAGCCATGGGAGACCCGTTATGCAGGTAGGTGACGGGCATCCCGAACATGTTCAGGATCCAGGTAATGAGATACAGCAGAAATACCCCTCCTGTGGCAGCTGCCACTCCCAGCCTGAAGTTCTGGGTAACCTTGATCAGTTTTGATTTATATGCCAGCAGCAGGGCGATAAGAATGCCAAAGGTAATGGTAACCGCCTGTATGACTATACCAGGGAAGCGTGATTCCATAATTGCCGACAGGGATCCGAGTACCAATCCCTCCAGTACAGCGTAGATAGGAGCAGTAACCGGTGACGCTGTTTTCCTGAAGATGGTTATAAGGGCAACTATGAGTCCCCCGATCAGGCCCCCTATCAGCCATGGAACAACCGAAGCATAAGCTGATGCAGGATCCATGGAATAGGCATCATAGAAGGTTTTCCATGTATATATAGCACCTGCCAGCAGGCAGGCAGCCATCAGGAACAGCTTGTTTACTGTCCCCTGAATGGTCATAACCTGGCCTTCGGCAGGTATGGCGAAATCCATGAAAGTCTTTCTGTTCAGTGCCGGATTGGCTGTTTTTCGTAATGCCATGAATTATTTTATTGATGGGCAAATTTATGTATTTTGTATCAAATTCAAGTACATTTGCTGTTATAGTATAATTATTGCCAGATGTCCCTTAGGTTCCCAAAATTTGTTATCAGTGACTTCCTGAAAAATGTTGTCACTCTTATTTCCGGGACCACCCTCGCGCAGATAATATCCCTTGCCATCTACCTGGTCATCACCCGCATTTACACTCCCGATGACCTTGGTGTATTCGCTCTTTTCATGAGCATTATTACCATTACGGTGATTATGGCCACGGCTAAATACGAACTTGCCATTATGCTCCCGGCAAAAGATGAAGATTCGATAAACCTTGTAGCCCTCAGCGGATTACTGTCAATAATAATAAGCCTTATCCTTCTAATAATAGTTATCCTTTTTCATGAAAGCCTGGCCGGACTGCTGGGCAATAAGGAGATAGAGTTCTGGTTATATTTCGTTCCCCTGGCAACATTTCTGAATGGCATCTATCAGAGCCTGAATTACTGGTCAAACCGCAACAAACGTTACAGGAACATTACGGCAGCCAATCTTGGACAGAGCCTGATAAATTCCTCGGTGAAAGTGGGACTGGGAGTCCTGGCCAGGGGTCCCATTGGACTAATAAGCGGTAGCCTGACCGGACAGGTAACAGGATTTGTCATTTTCGGAACCAGTTTCCTGAGACGGGACCGTGATAAAATGAAGCTGGTAACTTCCACGGGTATGAAGGCAATGGCCCGTAAGTACAGCCTGTTCCCTAAATACAATATGCTTCACGGAGCTATAAACAATTTCTCGGGCAACTTGCCCATTTTTATTTTTACATCATATTTCGGTTCGGCTGCGGCGGGACTGTATTCCCTTGGGTTTACAATGATCTTCAGGCCACTTAACCTGGTTG
>CAZILN010000191.1:0-1599 GCA_964540005.1 uncultured Bacteroidaceae bacterium
ACAGAAGCTGCCAGAAGGTGCTTGGCGAATAACAATCTCTGGACGGGATCATCCCCGCCGAGAAAATCTATATAGACTGCCAGGACTCCCCCTGCCAGGGTAGCCATGCCCCCTGACATGACCAGCATAATCTCGGAGCGGTTCATTTTTTCAAGGTATGCCTTGATCATAAAGGGCGATTCAGTCTGTCCCAGGAAAATATTACCCGCCACAGACAGGCTTTCCGCACCTGAAAGCTTAAACAGCTTTACCATAATCCATGCGAGTCCGCGTACAACCAGCTGAATGATCCCAAGGTAATACAGCAGGCTTGAGAAAGCAGCAAAGAAGATGATGGTGGGCAATATCTTAATAGCGAAATTGAGCAAGGGTATTTCTATCCTGCCCGTCTCGCTTGATTTAAACAGGAATTTTGTCCCGGCCTCAGTAAAATCGAGTATTTTAACAAAGATCTTTCCTACGATCTCGAAAAAATACTGTATAAAATGAACTTCCAGTATCCCGATGGCCAGCAGTAACTGAAGGAGGAGTCCCGCAGCCACTACTTTCCAGTTGATTGCACTGCGGTTGGCACTGAACAGCCAGGCCAGAAGAATGATAAACATCATCCCGGCCAGGCCCCTGAGTATGGATACAAAACTTAGTTGGAACCCGTATCCGGCCGGCAGTATCTGTCCTTCAGAGATGATCAGGCTGTCAGCAGGCAGTTCCCGCAAAAGAGTATCCGTGGCAATGGTATTGGGCTGAGCGGTCATCAGGGAATCACTGGCAGGATATGTCGATGAAAAACAATGGCTTACTGGTAGAAGAATGAGGGCAATAAGCAGTAAATACCTCATGGATCGAGTATATTAAAACTCTTTCTTACGCTGATCAAGTTCATCCCTTATCAGTGATGCCCTTTCATAATCCTCCTTGTTTATAGCCTCCTGAAGCAATTCCCGGAGTTCCTTCTCAGTATGGTCCTTAAATTCCCCGGGGTCCCGTGAGGTCGGCAGTTTATCATCCTGTTCAGGCACAAGATCCTGGTCTTCCTCCAGAGATGAGGATTCTTTACCAAAATCCAGCACTATCCCGGCACGTTCAATAATTTCCTCGGTGGTAAATATGGGACACTTGAAGCGGAGGGCCAGTGCAATAGCATCAGAAGTGCGGGCATCAATACTCAGTTTTTTCTTTCCGTCATCACAGAATAATTTGGAATAGAAAACCCCTTCTTCCAGCTTGTAGATAGTAACTTCAAGGAGATCTATCTTAAAGGCAAGGGAAAAATTGAGAAAAAGATCGTGGGTAAGGGGCCTGGGGGGTTTAAGACCTTCGAGTTGTATGGCAATGGATTGAGCTTCAAATCCCCCGACAATTATCGGTATTCTCCGGTCTCCTTTTTCTTCAGTCAATACCAGGGCATATGCTCCCGACTGAGTCTGACTGTAAGAAATACCCAGTACGTTCAGTTTGATCTTACCCATTTATGACATATGTATTCTTATTCTCCCGCTTTGCCAACACACAAATATAATGATTTCAATCATTTTACTTTAAGGATTTCCGGCCTTAAGGAATATCACTCCTTTTTCTTTGCAAATAATATAAACTTTA
>CAZILN010000192.1:0-23652 GCA_964540005.1 uncultured Bacteroidaceae bacterium
AGAAGCAAGTATGAATCCGCTTATCCAGAATACTTCTGACAGGACATTTAGATAGGAACCACTTAAACCAGCTACTCGCATTAGTTGAAATAAATCAGAAACCAGGACAAATGGGAGTATGAGTATCTTGGGCAGGTAAAAGAAAAGCAGGATGCCGGTGAAAGAGAAGATCCTGTTGAAGACCTGGCGGTCACCTCCACTGAAATATGTGCGGACAAACCAGGCTATCCTGCAGATTATATATATAAAGAATCCGGCATTGGTGATCAGGTAGATGTAAGATGCCAGTGCATCCTGCTTAAACAGATTCCTGCTAAGGTTCCAGAAAACATAGGCATCAATCAGTGCAAGGATGATAATGATAAGGAATAGTATCCTGAAAATTCTAGATCTCATTTACTGTCAGATGTTCTCGCAAAATTAGTACTTTTAATTGCGATATGGTTTTTATAGGGATTATCCGGCCTGTATATTTATTGACGATCGTATTTGAAAAACAGGAAGCTGTATTTATGGATAGTTAAATAATTTTCGCTCATGTGTTTTACCATTGCAATACATCTTACCAGGGATGAGATCGAAAAAAGATTCGGTGCCAGGTTCAGGCCTGACACCAACTATCAGCCGGCCTGGTACCAATCTGCCTTTACCTTACCTGAGATACCTGTCATTGCTGACAGGGAACCGGAGAATATTGAATTGTTCCAGTGGGGACTGATCCCCTTCTGGGTTAAAGATGAAGCTTCGGCTGAAGACATACAGAAAAAGACCTTCAACGCCAGGGCTGAAACTATTGCCGAAAAACCTTCATTCAGGAGTTCGATAAGGAGCAAAAGATGCCTGGTGATCAGCAGGGGATTTTACGAATGGCAGATGAGAGGCAATGAGAAAATACCGCATTACATATACCTGAAGGATGAAGTACCCTTTGCCTTTGCGGGGATCTATGATGACTGGACCGACCGGGACAGCGGAGAGATCCGATCCACATTTTCAATTATTACCACTGAGGCCAATCCACTGATGGAGAAAATCCATAATATAAAAAAGAGGATGCCGGTCATTTTACCCAGGGAGGCAGAAAAAGAATGGCTTGACAGGGATAAGGATATGAACTCGGTGCTGGGTATGCTGAGGCCATACGATGCAAACCGGATGCAGGCCCGTACCATCTCAAAGAAAATTTCAATGAGGGGGGTGGAGAAAAATGTCCCGGACATTTTGCAACCTTTCAGCTATGAGAATCCCACACTGCTTTAGATATAACTGACCGATTAACGTCTAACTACTGCGAGCACCGGGCCGGCGGGCTTGACATAAATTCATTTATTTTGTAACTTTTCTGAAAATCTGGAGGCACAGTTATGAAAAAGTACTATCTATGCCCTCACTGCAGGGGACACCTGAAGGTGGGTGATTATATCATATTTGCTTCTAAGAATGCCAGAAAGGAAAGTGGCCTGCTCTTGCTTCATCCCCGCATAGGGAACTATACCAGTATCAAGCACCCCTCATTTGATTACAAGGATGGAGAAAGCATTGATTTTCACTGTCCTCTTTGCCAGAACAGGCTGGTGGCTTCCTTCGATGAAAACCTGGTTAATGTGATAATGATCGACAAGGATCAAAAAGAATACGATATCTATTTCTCACGCATTGCCGGTGAAAAGAGTACCTACCAGGTAAGTGGTGATACAGTAATGTCAGCCGGAGAAGACTCGTCAAAATACACCTACTTCAAGATGTCCGACAAATTCAAGAAATTTTTGAAATAGGCTGCATACAGTTGAAAATGACAGAATAAAACCTAACCAGCTGTAATATGATCGGAATGCCGGGATAATACCCGGTATTTTTTTGACATATCGTTAAAGTATTGTTAAAAGGAAAAATTGAATCTCTCAAATTTATATCTTGCAGCTAATTAGATTAAATAAAAATAAGATATGAGGTTCAGGATCATCCCTACACTAGGTTTAGTTATTTTTTGGTTACTAATTTCTTTTACCTCAAAGCATCAGCCAAGGGTGCTTTCATTCGATGATTTTGAGCCTCATTTACATATTAACAATGATACTCTTTACCTCGTAAATTTCTGGGCTACCTGGTGTACACCATGTGTGGAAGAAATACCGGCATTTGAAAAGATCACTGAGGAATATCATGACAGTAAGGTAAAAGTATTGCTTGTCAGTCTTGATTTTCCAAAGAAAATTGAGTCTCAGCTGATGCCATTTCTTAAGCGTCACAATATCACATCAGAGGTATTGGTGCTGGATGATCCCGATGCGAATAAGTGGATAGACAGGGTAGATCCTGAATGGTCGGGAGCTATTCCTGCAACTGTAATATACTCTAATAAGGACAGGGATTTTTACGAAGGATCCTTCACGTATGATGAATTAAAACAACTTGTTGAAACCAAACTTTCGGAATTATGAAGAAAATGATCTTTACTATGTTTGTCCTGACCATAGGTATAACAACTGCCATGGCGGACGGTTATAAAGTCGGTGACAAAGCTGCTGATTTTTAACTGAAGAATATTGATGGAGAATATGTAAGCCTTAGCGATTTCAAGGATGCCAAAGGTTTCATTGTAGTTTTCACCTGCAATGGTTGTCCATATGCCCAGGCCTACCAGGATAGAATCATCGCTCTTGATAAAAAGTATAAAAAACTCGGATACCCGGTGGTTGCTATTAATTCTAACGATACTGATATCAAACCTGATGATTCTCTTGAAGAAATGAAAAAGAGAGCAATTGAGAAGGAATATACTTTTCCCTATCTTAAGGACACAGAGAAAGTATATAAGATGTATGGTGCTACCAAAAACCCCCATATGTATGTTCTTACAAAATCAGGTAATGACCTGAAAGTAGAATACATCGGGGCAATCGATGATAACTACCAGGATTCAGATGAAGTCGAGGAAGCATACCTTGCCAATGCACTTGATGCCATTCTGGCCGGTAATAAACCGAATCCAAGCTTCACTAAGGCAGTTGGCTGCTCTATTAAGGCGAAGAACTAAGTTTTTTTTGTTTTGGGTTAAGGGGTCCCGGGTGATTGACTTTTCGTCATGATCCCGGGTTTTTTTATTCTATTTATCATCCGGAACGAATTTCAGCGAGGCAGAGTTAATGCAGTATCTCAGACCGGTAGGAGGAGGCCCGTCCTCGAAAACATGACCCAGGTGTGAATCGCATCTGGCACAGGTAAGCTCAGTACGTATCATACCATGACTAGTGTCCTTATGCTGGTTTATCTTATCCTCATCAATCTTTTCGTAAAAGCTCGGCCAGCCACACCCTGATTTAAATTTAGTAACTGAACTGAATAATTCGTTGCCACATCCAATGCATACATAGGTGCCTGATTCGTAAAAACTATCAAACTTCCCAGTAAACGGTCTTTCGGTCCCTTTTTCCCGTGTTACGTGGAACTGCAGAGGTGTCAGGATCTCTTTCCATTCTGCCTCTGTCTTAACTACTTTGCTTGTATCACTCATCTGTTCATTATTTGAATTATTACTGTTCTGTGAACAGGCAGTCTGTATGACCATGAAAGAAAGGAGCAGGCTAAAATATATTTCAGGCCTGGAAAAGTTCTTTTTATATCTGTTCATCCGAAAGTTGCTCCGCCAGTCCTGATATCTGCAGCAGAATTTCATGGATCGTATTCAGTATTTGTTTATTATGAGTTCACTATTAATACGGCTGATAAAATTAGCAAAATCATGATCATAAGGTGTATAAGTCTAAATATTTAGCATATTGTTAACTGTTGATGCCGGATTCTGTAGTATTTTTGTATTCTCATTAAATGAGCATGAAAAGGACCAATAAATTTAAAATGACAGTTATCAAATGGACGAGATATGAATTCTGGCCTTTCTGGCTCTTTTATTTTCCCATGTATTTCTACGGCATCTACCTTGCACTGAGGGCGGGGTCGGCTACCTACTTCACTGCAGTCAATCCTTCAATGAAATACGGGGGAGCCTTCGATATGTCAAAATCTGCTACCCTCAGTAATATCCCGGATGCATTCAAACCCAGGACTGTCCTTCTGAGTGTGGGGAATACTGTGAATGATGCGGAAGAATTAATGAGAAAGGCTGGATTGTCTTATCCGGTAATTGCAAAACCCGATGTGGGGGAATATCTATCTGCACATCATTTCGATACCATCATCAAGGAGTTTATAGACTGGGACCTGGAACTTGGAATTTTGTATTACAGGATGCCTGGCAGGATATCATTCCTGATGGAAAGAGTCTGTTACTCGAACCAATAGGAAACCATAACAGGGGAACAATGTTTCTGAATGGCAACCATATGATAAATCCGGAACTGCTTGAGGTTTTCAGGGAACTGGCTTCAGGTATTAAAGGATTTGATTATGGACGCTTTGATTGTAAAGTAAAATCTTTAGAAAATATGTATAGGGCTTAATATATTTGACTTATAGCACTATTAACAAATTGTTAATAACCTGTGTGCAAACAATGTTAAGACAAAAAGGTCTGAAAATTTGTCTGACTGGAATATTTGATGTTATATTTGTTTCATCAAGTAAGTGATAAAGGGCTGCTCCGAAGAGCGAAAAGGTTGATACCTGTCTTGCCCTAAACAGCAAGAATAGTTGAAACTGGTCCTGAATCCGGATTAGCACCGTGAGGTGTTCTTTCGTTCAGGTCACCTCCAGGAGCCAGGTAACACCGACAGGCCGTAAAAAGTTTGTCTTTGTTGCTCCTGCAAAACAACTTGGTTCTTTGAATCGATCTTTGTCTTGTTGGCTTAATAAGTGGATCAGGTAAGTTCTCTCGTAAGAGTGAAAGTACCCGGTTCCGGTTCAGGTGGATGACCCGCAAGGGTTTGTTGATCTGGATCAGCTTATTAGGTAAGATCCTGGGAATTACGGGCCTTCGGGCCGGTATGAAACGGATCCAGGTTCTGACACGAGGAGTTCCTCGGAACTTCAAACGAACAGAACGGTCATAATAACTGTAGCTTGGCGCGATTTAGCAGCTATGGCAGCTAAAAAGCGGAATGGGGATTTTTTCTTCACGGAAAGGATTCCCATTTATGTTTTATATACCTCAACATTTACAGCCTGCCCTAATAGTTTTTTAACCTACCGGTTTTCCAGGCGAATCAATGCCACCAGAAATAAATAACACGATAGATTTTTGTCATGTAATTATTGGATATAGATATTACATCTGACACTACGCAGTATTGTAATGTAATATCTATATCCAATATATAATTAGAGTGGAATATTCCCGTGCTTTTTTGGCGGCCTTGATTCGGTCTTGTTCTCGGTCATTTCAAGGGCCTGGATGAGTTTGGACCTGGTCATCCTGGGGTATATGATCTCATCCACATAGCCCAGTTCGGCTGCCTTATAGGGATTCGCAAAGGTTTTCTTGTACTCATCAATGGCTTTCTTATGGTCTTCCTTGGTATCCAGTTTATTCCTGAAGATGATGTTAACAGCTCCTTCGGATCCCATCACGGCAATCTCTGCAGTAGGAAAGGCATAATTCATATCTGCACCAATATGCTTGGAAGCCATGACACAATATGCGCCACCATAGGCTTTCCTGGTTATAACAGTAATTTTCGGGACAGTTGCTTCAGAAAAGGCATAGAGCAATTTTGCGCCATGCTTGATGATCCCGCCAAATTCCTGCAGGGTTCCGGGCAGGAAACCGGGAACATCCTCAAATACGATCAGGGGAATATTGAACGCATCACAGAAACGAACAAACCGTGCCCCTTTTATCGATGAGTTGATATCCAGCACACCCGCAAGGTGAGCAGGCTGGTTGGCAACAATACCGACGGGTTTACCACCCATCCGAGCAAAACCTACAATAATGTTCTGAGCATAATGGGGCTGAACCTCAAGAAAAATATGATCGTCGATTACACTTTGGATCAGGATCGACATATCATAGGGTTTATTCGGGTCTTCAGGAACCAGGCTTGCCAGTTTTTCATCCTCCCTGTGAAGGTCATCAGTGCAGGGCCTGACAGGAGGGTCTTCCATATTATTGCCTGGAAGAAAGCTCATCAATTCACGCAGCATCATCATGCATCGTGTATCATCTTCTGCAACGAAATGCGCCACACCGCTTTTAGAATTATGGGTCATGGCACCCCCCAGCTCATTTTTAGTAACATCTTCATGGGTAACCGTCTTGATGACCTCCGGTCCGGTCACAAACATATAACTCGTATTCTTGACCATCATAATGAAGTCTGTCAGGGCAGGGGAGTAGACTGCTCCTCCGGCACAGGGGCCCAGGATGGCAGAGATCTGGGGAACGACCCCGGAAGCCTTCACGTTCAGATGGAATATATCGGCATAGCCACCCAGGCTCTCAACACCTTCCTGAATCCGCGCGCCACCCGAATCATTAAGCCCGATTATGGGTACACCCATTTTCAGTGCCAGTTCCTGAACTTTAATTATTTTGTCTGCATTCGCACGGCTCAGGGTGCCTCCGAAAACGGTAAAATCCTGCGCAAAAATATAGACGAGCCTACCATCTATTTTTCCATAGCCGCTTACAACCCCGTCACCATGGATAAGATTCTTCTCCATGTTGAAATCCCGGCAGCGGTGTGTTACTAGCTTGTCGAGCTCAACAAAAGTACCCGGATCAAGAAGAGCATCGATACGTTCCCTGGCGGTTTTTTTTAAGGCCAGATGTTGTTTCTCAATTCTTTCCTGACCTCCACCCATTTCGGCGGCTTTGTTTTTTTCATCTAATTCTTTAAATCTGCTTGCGCCTGATGATTTCATAGCTGGTCGTTTAGATATATGAGATTACATAAAAATTGCTGAAGTTCCCTATTCAATAGTGATCAGCGGCTGGTTTCCTTCAATAGTATCACCTTCACGGACATAAATTTCTTTTATGGTCCCTGCCTTACCGGTTTTGTATTCACTTTCCATCTTCATAGCCGATACAATAATAACAGTTTGTCCTTGTTTGACCTTTTCTCCGGCCTTAACAGTGATTTTAACAATTTTCCCTGGCATGGGAGATGAAATGGTATTACCCTGTTCATCGTTAAGGTTTTTATTCCTGCTGAGCAGATAGCGTGTTTCTGCATCGATGATTTCAAGATCAAAGGACCTGTATAGGGTATTTACATTGTATTTTTTCGATTGCTCACCTTCTATAAGCTCGACAGTATATGATTTGCCATTGAGAAGAATGGAATAGACTCCATCTTCAACCCTGACCGCATCAAGTTTATACTCTCTTCCGTCTACTTTGATTTCTATCTGGTTATTCTCCTTACTGACCAGTTCAACATTTGACACACGGTCATTCAGGCGGATCTCAAGTGAAGTCATATACAGTAGGATTTATTACTGTTCGGATTACATACGCAGGACACCTTTTTTCCTGCCAAAATGCTTCCAGGGTGAATTGCCGTTTGTTGCCTCCACCAACTTAAGGGATTGTAATTTGGCAAGTTTGCTGGTATATTCCAGGTATGCTGCAATTATTGCCACATCTTCACATTCCTTGATACAATCACCCTGTCTGGACAACAATGCTTCCAGGTTATTTTCAATATAATGTGTATCATATTTCCCTTTCGAAAAACCTTCAGTATCCATGATCCTTTCCAGAAAGGCAATATTCGTTTTAACCCCGGTAATTTTATATTCAAAGAGAGCCCTTTTCATCCTGTCAATGGCATCGGAACGCCTGAGGGACCAGACAATCAGTTTGGATATCATGGGGTCGTAGAACAGAGGGATCCTGTATCCTTCGTAAACATACCCGTCTGTCCGTACGCCCAGTCCGTTGGGTTCGGTAATATGTTTGATTATTCCCGGACTGGGCATAAATTTGTTCTCAGGATCCTCGGCATAGATCCTGCATTCGATTGCATGACCGTATTGCCGGATATCTTTTTGTTTGTATAAAAGTTTTTGTCCGCTGGCAATCCTTATCTGCTCTTTTACAAGATCGACTCCAATAACCCGTTCGGTTATGGGATGTTCTACCTGTAGCCGGGTGTTCATCTCAAGAAAATAATAATTTCTGTCATCGTCAACCAGGAATTCGATGGTTCCAGCTCCCTGGTAATTTACTGCCCTGGCAGCAGCCACTGCTGCTTTACCCATCTCTTCACGAAGTTTAGCCGTCATGTGGGGTGAGGGAGTCTCTTCTACCACTTTCTGATGTCTCCGTTGAATAGAGCATTCCCGTTCGCACAGGTGGATGGTATGCCCGAATTTATCGGCCAGGATCTGGAATTCAATATGATGCGGGGACTGAATGTACTTTTCAATATAGACAGAATCATCGCCGAATGCTGACAGGGCTTCGGATTTGGCAGCTCTGACGGAAGATATGATCTTGGATTCATCATCTACCAGGCGCATACCTTTTCCTCCACCACCGGCAGAAGCTTTTACCATAACCGGGACTCCGATTTCTTTAATCGACTTTATGGCAGATTTCTCATCAGTTATTTTTTCTTTAGTGCCCGGGACTACGGGAACTCCGGCCTTGATCATGGTCTCCCTGGCAGTGATTTTATCACCCATGGTAGAGATGGCGTGGGGAGTGGGGCCAATAAAAATTATACCTTCTTTTTCGCATCGCCCTGAAAATTCAGCATTTTCTGAGAGAAATCCGTAGCCCGGATGGATGGCGTCTGCCCTGGCCTGTTTTGCTACTTCAATGATTTTATCAATCACCAGGTAGCTTTCATTTGAAGGTGATGGACCTATATAATACGCTTCATCGGCATATCTCACATGAAGTGAGGTCCTGTCAGCCTCAGAAAAAACTGCTACCGTCTTGATACCCATCTCCCTGCATGATCTAATCACCCTGACGGCAATCTCACCACGGTTGGCGATAAGCACTTTTTTAATCATAAGAGGTATATTTCAAACCGCAAAACAAAGATTAAAAAAAAAAATAACATGAACAGGAATATGGAAGTATTTGATATAGCAACTTAATATTTGTTCATTTTAATCAGTTTATTATGTGGAATTTAATCTCAAAATAATTAAAGGAACACCACATATGTTATGTAAATATTAATACTAATACACTTGCTAATAATTATTATTTTTGCCAGATTCAGGAAGGAATATGTTTGAAGGTAAAAGTACATTACGAAGGATTATTAATCTGTTGCTGATAAGCCAGTTGATTTGGCTGAACCTTACTGCTCAAACGGAACCGGCTGGTTATGATTCTGAATCGCAGATGACCGACACGCTTGGATTTTTTGAAAAGGAAGAACCGCTTCAATTGAGTATTAAATTTGATTTCGATTCGATTTTCAGTGACAAGAGTGAATCTTCGGAATATCAGTCTGCTGAAGTAGCATATACTGATGATCAGGGTAAGACAGTTACATTGTCTGCTGATATCCGGACTAGGGGGAGCTTTCGTCTGGATCCGGCCAACTGTAATTTTCCGCCTTTGAAAATGCGTATCAGGGGTAAGCAGAGGCAGGGAACGGTGTTTCAGGGAATTAGTGAATTGAAGATGGTTACACACTGTCAGGATGATCAGGAGGTATATGAACAATATCTCTTACAGGAATATCTCATATACAGGGTGTTTAATATACTTACAGATTATAGTTTCCGGGTGCGTCTGGTAAAGGTTAATTATATTGATACCGGAGAACCAGGCAGGCAACTGGATAAATATGCCTTCTTTCTGGAGGATAAGGATGATCTGGCAGAAAGACTGGAAGGCAATATTCTGGATATTTCAATTGCCTATCCTCTGGGTGTTGACCAGGATCAATACAGCCTTGTTTCATTCTTTGAGTTCATGATCATGAATTCTGACTGGTCTCTTCCGATAGTGCATAATGTAGAAGTATTATCAACTGATTATTTCAAACCTCCTTATGCCATTCCATATGATTTTGATTGGGCAAAGATCATCGATATACCCTATGTGGTGCCTGGCATAGGTATCAGGACTGAAGAGGGGAGGGTCAGGGTTTTTAAAGGGTCATGCCGCAGCAGGAAAGACTTCCGAAAGATAATAGAAATCTATAACCAGCACAGGCTGGACATATATCGCTTGTATCTTGGATTCGAACCACTTGATAACCTGTATAAACAGCAGACCTATTCGGATTATAATAACTTTTATAACCTGATCAATGACAGGGAATTATTCCGCCTTAACATCAGGGAAGAATGCGATAAACATTAGGCCGGATTTTCAGACTTTCTTATCAACATATTATTTTTTTTTGACTAATTGATTTATTCGGCTTTCAAGCATTCGGTTTTCGTTGGCTAAAGCAAATAATTGCTATGCGAATAGATTTTAAATTGATATAATGCATATATATTCGTAGAACTGAATAATCAGCTTAAATTAAAGATAATCAATAATATACACAGCATCCCTTCTCTTACCCTAACTAGCTGTTAATAAGTCCTTTTTCATTTGTCATAAAAGGGTCTACCTTTGCGGCGTTGTTTAAAAATGTTCTAAATAAAGTAAAATGAGATTTGTAGTAGTACAGATCATTATAATACTATTGCTTTTCTTTTTTGAGATTGGATCCATTTTCTCAGATAAAGGAAGTACACGGGAATTATATATTAATAAACCGGCTTACCAATCATTGAACCTGGTCCTGAATAATGATCTCTCAGATTTTGATGCCACCGGGAGCCTGGATCAGTCGGTCGATGGCTTTCTGAAGAAATGGGACATTAAAGGTGCCTCGGTGGCAGTGACGCAGAATGGTCGTCTGGTTTACGCCAAAGGATTCGGTTATGCAGATGTCGAATCAGCAAGAAAGATGGAACCGGGTAACATTTTCAGGATTGCCAGTGTATCCAAGCTGATTACTGCTGTTGCGATCATGCAGCTTGCCGAACAGGATAAATTGAAACTTGATGATAAGGTTTTCGGTCCCTATGGAATCCTGAATGATTCGGTTTACCTTGATTTTAGAGACCCCCGGGTTGAAAAGATCACTGTTCAGGACCTGCTGGTACATAAATCAGGCTGGTCAGGAAGGAAAGGTGATGTAATGTTTATACCGCATGTAATTGCCTATAAAATGAAATCTCCCCTTCCTGTAGATCAGGAGACGACCATCAGGTATGCACTGACAAAAAAGCTGAATTATTCCCCCGGATCTAAATACAGCTATTCCAACCTGGGTTACGCTATTCTGGGTGAGGTGATCGAAAAAGTATCCGGCATTGAGTATGAGGATTATGTAAAACTTGCAATTCTTAATCCCCTGGGTATCTCGGACATGCATATAGGGAATAGTTTTTATGAAGACAAATTGTTCAACGAAGTAAGGTATTATATCCCTGATGGCAGCTCACCGGTTCTTGCATACAACAGTAACAAGGAGTATGCTACCCGGGCCTACGGTGGAAGTAATATTGAGGTCCTGGGTGCTGCAGGAGGCTGGGTGGCCTCACCTGCAGAACTGCTGAAGCTGGTTGCGGCGATAGACGGATTCAATACCAAACCGGATATCCTTTCCCAGGAGTCAATCAACCTGATGACAAATAATGGGAAGAAGGGCCGTGAAATGTTTGGCTGGAAAGGATCTGATGGATACGGAACCTGGTGGAGAACAGGGACATTGTCTGGATCATCAGCCCAACTGATACGGCAGAAAAACGGTATCAGCTGGATTATTATATTAAATACCACCACTTCCAAAAATTCCAGGATTCACAGGGAGGTTTCACGGATGATGTTTCAGGCCATCAATTCCGTTAAAGACTGGCCGGAACATGACCTGTTTTATTATGATCAGCCTGCTCCGGTTCCTTCAAGGTACCTTACAAGGATAGAATCCAGGTAAACCTGTCCTGGCCTGCCAGGCTGTTAATAAATTATCCTGGTATTCATATTTAATTGGATTATCCTTACCTGTTTTATCAGTGCTTTCATTAATTTTAGTTTTGCTAATCTTCTTAGAATGGAGTTCATTCAGGCCGAACAGGTATCATTCGATGAATTGTATGTAGTTGATTTTGATTTGATAATTGCTGTATCAGGCTATGAGGAACGTTCTACCTACCTGGTCAACAAGATTAAAACAGGGGATGCTTTATGCAGGGTGCTGGCATTCAGTGAAAAAAATAAGGAACTCTCCAGGCCTAGTAACGATGCACGTTTCAGGGAGTTGGATTTTGAATTTATGGAGCAGTCTGGAAATGAATGTCCCCGGGCAGAGGAGTTGATGAATGAACTGATTAATTCAGGGAAAAATCGTCTGAATATTCTGGTGGATTATTCCTGCATGACCAAGCTATGGTATGCATCCATGCTTAATTATTTTACGAATACCGAACTTGAATTTGAAGAGATCGCTCTTTATTTCTCTTATTCAAGGGCGGTTTATACGGAACCTAAAAAACCCAAACCTCTAAAAATTGCTGAACCTATCGGGTGTCAGAAACCGTTTTTAAGCAGCTCAAAACCTGTTGCCCTGGTCATGGGACTGGGTTATGAAAAAGACAGGGCAGAAATGCTGTCAAAAGCACTGAATCCGGATAATATCTATGTTTTTTATGCTGATCCTACCGATGATCAACGTTTTGTCGAAAAAGTCTATATAAACAACTTCAGGCTTATTGACAGCTTGCACAAGGACCAGGTGATCAATTATCCGATAAAGGATCTCAGGCGAATTGACGACTTGCTGACTGATCTCTGCCTTGATCTCCGTCTTGAGTACCGGGTAATTCTGGCTCCCCTCGGACCAAAACCATTTTCACTTTGCTGTCTTTTACTGGCTGCCCGATACCCTGATATCGAAGTATGGAGGGTCAGTGCAGGGCAGGCCGAAAGCCTGTATGACAGAAAGGCACAGGGTGAGCCATTGATATATAAGATCAGTTACGGCCAGGAAGAAGACTATTGAATACAGTTTCTTATCTTTGCAGCTTTACCTGTAAACCTAAAAATACTCAACATGGCACTGTTTGAACTGGTAATGCCGAAACTGGGTGAGAGTATCGAAGAAGCCACCATAACAAAGTGGTTCATCAAGGAAGGCGATATGATTGATGATGACGATGTTCTGCTGGAAATCGCCACGGATAAAGTTGACTCTGAGATTCCCAGTCCGGTTGCCGGGAAGGTAAAACAGATACTGTTTAAGCAGGATGATACAGTCGCGGTAGAGACCATTATCGCCATTATAGATACGGACCCTGAAGGTGATGGATCAGATGAAACCAGGGATGAAACCAAACCGCTTCCCCCTGTTGAGGCTGAAGCTGTCCAAGGCGGAACTGTCATTACTGAACCTGCCGGTAAGGCAGACCCTGTAGCTTCCTCTGAAGCTTCTCCTGAAGCTGCGACAGCAGCAGATGCAGATATTCAGCTGATTGCAAGTACATCGGGCAGGTTTTATTCACCACTGGTAAAAAAGATCGCCGTGGAAGAAAACATTTCACCCGCAGAACTGGAAAGCATCGAAGGTACCGGTATAAACGGAAGGCTAAGAAAACAGGATCTGCTTAATTACGTAGAGAACAGAAAATCCGGAGTGGCAGAAACCAGGGATCCCGGACAGGCAGCAACTGCGGCTAAAGAGGCTCCTGCTGTGGCTCCGGCAACGAATAAACCCAGGGTAGCTGTCTCGGTTTCTGCCGAAGATGAGATTATTGAAATGGATCGCATGCGAAGGCTCATTGCGGATCATATGGTAATGTCAAAACAGGTATCACCCCATGTAACAAATATGCTGGAAGCTGATGTTACTGAGATTGTACTCTGGAGAAACAGGATCAAGGATGAATTCCTGGCCAGGGAAAAGGAGAAGATCACTTATCTTCCTGTTTTTCTTGAAGCCGTAATTAAGGCCCTGAAAGATTTTCGTATGATAAACGGCTCGGTTGATGGTTACAAGATCATCATCAGGAAGCATGTAAACCTGGGTATTGCAGTTGCCCTCCCGACAGGAAATTTGATTGTTCCGGTAATCAGGGATGCTGATCAGTACAATTTACTCGGACTTACCAAAGCCCTTAACCAGATAGCTGAAAAGGCAAGGAACAATAAGCTGAGTCCAGATGACATTCAGGGCGGCACATTCACCATTTCCAATTTCGGTACTTTCAGGAATGTTATGGGTACGCCAATCATCAACCAGCCCCAGGTGGCCATACTGGCCATCGGCACAGTAGAGAAGAAACCGGCAGTGATAGAAACCTCTACAGGTGATGTCATAGGCATCAGGCATAAAATGTTTATTTCATTAACGTATGACCATCGAGTTATTGACGGGGCATACGGAGGAGCGTTCTTACGGAAGCTGGCTGATTATATGGAAAGTTTTGACGGCAACCGCAGTATCTAAAGCTGAGAATAAGAGATAATTATAAAAATTTTAGCGTGTGAAGCAAAAGAACAGAAAATATCATATTAAGACAACTGATAAAGAAACTCTTGAGAAATGGTTCAGGTTGATGGTACTGGGAAGGATCATTGATGACAGGGCGCCCAATTACCTGAAGCAGGCTATCGGATGGTCCTATCATGCACCCTTCGCAGGTCATGACGGTATACAGCTGGCTATCGGACAGGTGTTTGAGAGGGAACATGATCATCTTTTCCCTTATTACAGGGATATGCTGACAGCTATTTCGAGCGGACTCACTGCAGAAGAGATATTACTGAACGGGATCTCAAAGGACGCTGATGTTGCCGGTGGAGGCAGGCATATGTCCAATCATTTTGCCAAGCCGGAGTGGAATATCCATAATGTTTCATCATGCACAGGCAATCATACCCTGCATGCAGCCGGTGTTGCCAGGGCGATGAAGAGATACAAAACCAGTGGCGTGGCCATATCCTCACAGGGGGAATCATCTGTTTCAGAAGGCTATGTATATGAAGCCATTAACGGGGCTTCGAATGAACAACTGCCTGTCCTGTTTGTTTTCCAGGATAACGGCTACGGGATCTCTGTTCCAAAAAGTGATCAGACAGCCCGCAGGAAGGTTGCCGATAATTTTGGCAGTTTTAAGTACCTGAAGATCATGCATTGCAACGGAAAGGATGTTTTTGATTCCATGAATACCATGCATGAAGCCAGAGAATTTATTATGGAGAACGAGTATCCTGTTATCGTGCATGCTAATTGTGTTCGCATCCATTCCCATTCAAATTCTGATAAACACGAATTATACCGTGATGACTACGAACTGAATTATGTGGCAGCTTATGATCCGCTGGCCAAGTACAGGCGTTTGCTGCTTCGTTACAAACGGTTTACCGAGGAGGAACTGCAAGCCATTGAAGAGGAATTAAAACTCTCCGTAAAGCAGGCCCATAAAACAGCCATGGCTGCTCCTAATCCAAGTCCTGATTCCATCTTTGATTTTGTCGTACCGGAACCTTATATCTCTGAAAAGTATCCTGATGGACTGCATGAAGCTGAAGGGGAGCCCCAAAAAATTATAAGTGCTCTGAATGAAACACTTAAGGCTGAATTCAGGCATAATCCCGATACCTTTTTATGGGGACAGGATGTAGCCCATAAGGAAAAAGGGGGGATATTTAATGTAACCAAGGGCATGCAGCAGGAATTCGGTAAAGAAAGGATCTTTAACGCTCCCATTGCCGAGGATTATATCATGGGAACGGCAAACGGTATGAGCCGCTTCAGTACCAAGCTGCGTATAGTAATTGAAGGAGCCGAATTTGCGGACTATTTCTGGCCGGCTATGGAAGCCTTTGTTGAAACCAGCCATGACTACTGGAGGAGCAAAGGCCAGTTCTCTCCCAACATTACCATCCGGCTGGCCTCCGGGGGCTATATCGGGGGAGGATTATATCATTCCCAGACCATTGAAGGTGCTCTGTCCACCTTTCCGGGCATCCGGATAGTATATCCTTCATTTGCAGACGACGCAGCCGGACTTCTCCGCACTTCCATACGTTCAGAAGGTGTAACCCTTTACCTGGAGCCTAAAGCGCTGTATAACGCACCTAAAGCTGCGACAATAGTGCCCCCTGATTTTGAGGTTCCCTTTGGTAAGGCCAGGTTACGGCGCGGGGGAAGTGATCTCAGCGTGATAACATACGGTAATACCAGTCATATGTGCCTTGAAGCCGCAGAAAAAATAGCCATTGAAGAGGGGACCAGCCTTGAGGTGATAGATATACGCTCACTGATACCACTGGATAAGGAAACCATCCTGGCTTCGGTAAAGAAAACCGGGAAAGCCCTGGTTGTCCATGAAGATAAGGTCTTTTCAGGATTCGGAGCCGAGATCAGCTCCATCATTATGAACGAGGTCTTTGAATACCTTGACGGACCCGTACGCAGAGTTGGATCCACATTTACCCCTGTAGGTTTTAACAGGATACTGGAAGCAGCCATACTTCCAAATACAGAAAAGATAGTTACGGCCGCGAAGGAACTGCTGGCCTATTGAGTATTTTAAAAGCAGCTAATACTATACAAATGAAGAAAATCGGCATCTTTTATAGTTTTAATACAAACAAGACAGGCAAGGTAGCAGAAAGGATAAAGGAAGCCTTTGGTGAGGCTGATGTGGAACTGGTGAATGTTGAAGAAACGGATCCCGGGGAATTTCAGTCATATGACAATATAATATGTGGTACCGCAACCTGGTTTGACTGCGAATTACCCAATCACTGGGATGAATTTGTACCCGATATTGAGGATATGGACCTTTCCTCAAAAACCATTGCCCTCTTTGGACTTGGAGATCAGAAGGGATACCCTGAGAACTTTCTCGACGGAATGGGAATGCTGGCAGATATGCTTGCTGAATCAGGCGCCAGCATTGTTGGCCATACATCCACTGAAGGCTACAATTATGAGCAATCAAGAGCTGAAAGAGGCGATAAATTTATTGGCCTGGCTATAGATTTTGAAAACCAGGCAGCCATGAACAAGGACAGGATCTCTGCATGGGTAGAGCAGCTGAAGAAGGAATTCAATTAATATTTTTTTTGTATGCCTTGCCTAAATAATACTATGCTGTATAGCATAATTCATATTTATTTACTTTTTTTGTAGACTAACAAGGAGGTTTTCCTTTTGAGACAGCCTCATCATTATATTAAAACAGTGTAACATGGCTGTAGAAAAGCTTTACGTATTTGATACCACCCTGAGGGATGGAGAGCAAGTGCCTGGATGTCAATTAAATACAATTGAGAAGATTGAAGTGGCAAAAGCCCTTGACCTACTTGGAGTTGACATTATTGAAGCAGGTTTCCCTATTTCAAGTCCGGGTGATTTCAATTCGGTTGTCGAAATATCAAAACACGTAACACGGCCCGTTATCTGTGCACTGACCAGGGCTGTTAAAAAAGATATTGATGTAGCAGCTGAGGCTTTGAAATTAGCCAAGAATCCACGCATCCATACCGGTATAGGAACATCTTATTATCATATTAATTATAAGCTGCACTCAAACCAGGAAGAGATCATCAAACGGGCTGTTGATGCGGTCAAGTATGCAAAAAAGTATGTGGAGGATGTGGAGTTTTATGCTGAGGATGCCGGCCGGACCGAAAATGAATACCTGGCAACCGTCATTGAAGCCGTTATTAATGCTGGAGCAACAGTTGTGAATATTCCGGATACTACCGGTTATACCCTGCCATCCGAGTTCGGTGAGAAAATCCGCTTCCTGAAGGAAAATGTGAAGAACATAGAAAAAGCCATTATATCTACTCATTGCCATAATGACCTAGGTATGGCGACTGCAAATACCATTTCAGGGATACTGAATGGCGCCAGGCAGGTGGAGGTAACTATGAATGGTATTGGGGAAAGGGCAGGGAATACTTCCCTGGAAGAGGTGGTAATGACAATTAAAAGCAGGAAAGACTTCGCAGTGGCTACAGACATTAACACCAAAAAAATCTTTAAGACCTCACGTCTCGTTTCTACCCTGATGCGTATGCCTGTTCAGCCGAATAAGGCAATTGTCGGTCGTAATGCATTTGCCCATTCATCAGGCATTCACCAGGACGGGGTCCTGAAAAGGCGTGAGAACTATGAAATAATTGATCCCAAAGCTGTGGGTATCAATGAATCATCGATACTGTTAACAGCACGCAGTGGCCGTGCTGCCCTGAAGCACCGCCTTGAAAAACTGGGCTATGTACTTCCGCAAAAGAAGCTGGATAATGTATATGAAGAGTTCCTGGTTCTGGCGGACAAAAAGAAGGAGATCATAGATGAGGACCTGCAGGTACTTCTGGGTAAGGAAGACAGGGGACCCAGGGCCATAGAAATTGAACAACTGCAGGTACTCTGTGGCAGCAGTGTCATATCAACTGCCACGGTGACCCTTCGTATAGCCGATGAGATGATCACCGAAACCAGCCAGGGTAACGGACCCATAGATGCAGCTTTTTCTGCTGTGAAAAAAATTGTAAAGAAACGTGTTAGGCTGGAGGAGTTTCTGATACAGGCCATTACAAGGGGAAGCAATGATGTTGGTAAGGTTCATGTGCAGGTACAGCATAAGGGCGCCATGTACTACGGATTCTCAGCAAATACTGATATAGTTACTGCATCAGTCGAGGCATTCATTGATGCACTCGCCCAGATTATTTAATTAATACTATCTCCGGAATTTTAAGCACCTGATTTTGGGATTCAAGTAATATCAGGTCCGTGATCTTCCGGATTTCAAATTTCAATATTTATGTCCAGAACACTGTTTGATAAAATTTGGGATGCTCATGTAGTAAAATCCATACCTGACGGACCGGATGTCCTTTATATCGATAAGCATCTCATTCATGAGGTCACCAGTCCCCAGGCATTTAAAAGCCTTGAAAGCAGGGGAGTTGAAGTCTTCAGGCCGGACCTGGTGATGGCAACCCCTGATCATAACGTGCCGACCATTGACCAGCACCTCGAGATAAAGGAGGAATTATCCAGGATACAGGTGAGCCGCCTTCGGGAGAACTGCAAAAAGCATGGGATTACCATCTATGACCTGAATCATGCTAACCATGGCATTGTACATATTATCGGTCCGGAACTGGGGATTACCCAACCCGGACAGACAATAGTGTGCGGGGACAGCCATACGGCGACTCACGGGGCTTTTGGGACTATCGCCTTTGGGATAGGTACCTCGGAGGTTGAGATGGTCCTGGCCACACAGTGCATGCTTCAGTACCGTCCAAAAAAGATGTGTATTACCATTGATGGGAGCCTGCAGGATGGAGTGGTGGCAAAAGATGTGATCCTCTATATCATTTCCAGGCTTACTACAGCTGGCGGCACCGGATATTTTATCGAATATGCCGGTGAGACCATCAGGAAGCTATCCATGGAAGCAAGAATGACCATATGCAATATGAGCATAGAAATGGGGGCAAGGGGTGGACTGATTGCTCCCGATGATATTACATTCGACTATGTAAAGGGAAGAGAATTTGCACCAGTGGGAGACCGATACGTCAGGGCACTGTCCGGCTGGAAAGAACTGTACTCAGATGAAGAAGCAGTTTTTGACTGTGAACACAAATTCCGGGCTGAGGATATCGAACCGATGATCACTTACGGGACGAACCCTGGAATGGGCATTGGAATTACCGGGGATATCCCGCATAAGCAGGGTGAAGAAAAATCATTGGATTATATGGGGCTGAGAAGCGGTGAGAAATTGCTTGGCAAACGGATCAACTATGTATTCATAGGCAGCTGTACCAATGCTCGCATAGAAGATTTCAGGCAGGTGGCCCGGCTTATCAAAGGAAGAAAAAAAGCCGATCACATCAGTGCCTACCTCGTGCCGGGGTCCAACCGGGTAAAAATGCAGATAGAAGAAGAAGGCCTGCTGGAGATATTCGAGGAGGCCGGGTTTAAGGTCCGGCAACCAGGATGCAGTGCCTGCCTGGGAATGAATGATGACAAGGTACCGGCGGGAGAATACTGTGTATCTACCTCCAACAGGAATTTCGAGGGACGGCAGGGCCCAAAATCAAGAACACTACTGGCCAGTCCGCTTACAGCAGCTGCGACAGCCGTTATGGGTAAAATTACAGATGTACGACAACTAATTTGATTATGGAAAAATTTGAGACAATCATATCCACGGCCGTTCCTCTGGCTGTGGAAAATATAGACACCGATCAGATCATACCTTCACGCTTCCTTAAGGCGGTTGACCGGTCGGGATTCGGAGATAATCTTTTTTGCGACTGGAGGTATGACCAGTCAGGCGCCCCTAAAGCGGATTTTATTCTGAATGATCCGGTGTACGGCGGAAAGATATTGCTTACCGGCAAGAATTTTGGCTCAGGATCCAGCAGGGAACATGCTGCCTGGGCGCTGTACGATTATGGTTTCCGGGTAGTTATATCCAGTTTCTTTGCGGATATTTTCCGGAATAATTCCCTGAATAACGGCCTGCTTGTAACAGAGGTTCCGGAGGAATTTCTGGGTGAACTCATGGACACCGTTACCGGTGATCCTGCGGCACAGATAAAGGTGGATCTTGAAGGACAGGAAATTTCCAATATTAAAACCGGGAATTCAGTGGACTTTCAGATCAATGCATACAAAAAAAAGTGCCTGCTACAGGGATATGATGATATTGATTACCTGCTGAGTATCAGGGAAGAAATTGTTGAATTTGAAAAGAACAGATAAGAGCCATGCAGAACTATATTGAAATAATGGATACCACCTTGCGGGATGGGGAACAGACCAATGGTGTATCCTTTAATTCTCATGAAAAACTCAGCCTGGCCAAGAACCTGCTTGAGGAGGTAGGGGTCAACAGGATCGAGATTGCTTCGGCCAGGGTTTCCGAGGGCGAGTTTGACGCAGTGCGGAAGATTACATCGTGGGCCAAGAAGGAAGGCTTCATTGACAGGATTGAGGTCCTGGCATTCATCGACGGGGAGCATTCCCTGAAATGGATCAGTGAAGGAGGGGCCAGGGTAGCCAATCTGCTTTGTAAAGGTTCCCTTAAACATGTACGGGAGCAACTGCGCAAGGAGCCCGAGGAGCACCTGAAGGATATTAGAGCTTCCATCAGGCTGTCTGAAAGCATGGGTATTGATGTTAATATCTACCTTGAAGACTGGTCCAATGGAATGTACAGCTCTAAGGATTACGTGTTCTTATTAACTGACGGACTGAAGGACCAGGGAATTAAAAGGCTTATGCTTCCCGATACTCTTGGGATACTGAACCAGGACAAAAGCTATGAATTCTGCCAGGTAATGCTTGAGCGGTATCCTGAACTGCATATAGACTTTCATGCACACAATGATTATGACCTGGCTGTTGCCAATGTATTTGCTGCTATCAAGGCCGGTGTGCACGGCGTTCATACTACGATAAACGGCCTGGGAGAGAGGGCTGGAAATGTTCCTCTGTCCAGCGTGGTGGGTATCTTGAATGATCACCTGAAGCTGAAGAACAGTATAGTTGAATCCAGTCTTACAATGATCAGCCAGCTGGTTGAGACATATTCCGGCCTGCGTGTACCGGAAAACAAGCCGGTCATAGGTGATCATGTATTTACACAGACCTGCGGGGTGCATGCAGACGGGGACAATAAGAATGATCTGTATTTTAATGAACTTATGCCGGAACGCTTTGGCAGGGTCAGGAAATATGCCCTGGGTAAAACCTCCGGGAAAGCGAATATCCAGAAAAACCTGGAGGAACTGGGACTGGAACTCGATGCGGAATCAATGAAAAAGGTTACAGCCAGGATCATTGAGCTCGGGGACCGTAAGGAAAATGTCACCACAGAGGACCTTCCCTATATTATTTCGGATGTGCTTCATAACGGGGAAGCGGATGAAAATCCTATTAAAATTCTTTCATATGCCCTGACGCTGTCCAACGGACTCAAGCCCATGGCCAATATCAGTGTGGAAATAAATAAGGAAGTATATAAGCAGAATGCTGTGGGGGACGGACAGTATGATGCCTTTATGAAGGCTTTATGGAAAATCTATGAACAGCTTGAAAAGGAAAGGCCGGTGCTGGTCGATTACCTGGTAACTATTCCTCCCGGAGGTAAGACCGATGCACTGGTTGAGACGGTAATAACCTGGGATTTCAGGGAGAATGTATTCAAGACACGGGGACTGGAAGCCGACCAGACAGAAGCTGCCATTAAGGCAACCGAGAAGATGCTGAATATTATTGAAAAGAACGGATTTTAAGCTTAGCAAATATTAAATTAATAGCACTATGAAATTAAACCTGGCAAGCCTGGCCGGTGATGGTATTGGCCCGGAAGTAGTTGAACAGGCACAACATGTCATTATGGCCGTGGCGGATAAATTCGGACATGAAGCCCGGTTTACTCCCGGACTGGTAGGAGCTATTGCTATTGACAAAACAGGTAATCCGTTTCCGGATGAAACATTTGAACTGTGTAAGGGGTCTGATGCCGTTTTGTTTGGAGCCATAGGGGATCCTAAATATGACAATGATCCCACAGCCAGGGTCAGGCCGGAACAGGGACTGCTGGCCATGAGAAAGAAACTTGGCTTATATGCCAATGTACGTCCCGTAGCTGCATTCAGAAAATTGATCGATAAATCCCCTTTGAGGAGGGATCTTATCGATGGAGCTGACCTGGTGGTGGTCAGGGAACTGACGGGTGGCATTTATTTTGGTGAACCAAGTGGAAGATCTGAGAACGGGAACACAGCATATGACACCAATATTTATTCCAGGTATGAGGTGGACAGGATAATCCGGCTGGCCATGGAATATGCACAGGCGAGAAGATCACATCTGACAGTTGTAGATAAGGCTAACGTGCTGGCCACTTCAAGATTGTGGAGGGAAACAGGCCAGGCGCTTGAGAAGGAATATCCCGATGTAACCGTTGAATATATGTTCGTTGATAATGCAGCCATGCAGCTCATTCTGAATCCCAGGCGTTTTGACGTTATTGTTACTGAAAATATGTTTGGTGATATCCTTACTGATGAGGCATCTGTGATAACCGGCTCACTGGGAATGCTGCCCTCTGCCTCTATCGGCGAGCTTACTTCTGTTTTTGAACCTATTCACGGTTCCTATCCGCAGGCAGCCGGCAAGGATATAGCCAATCCACTTGGTACCATATTATCTGCTGGGATGATGTTCAAATATGCCTTTAAACTGAGCCAGGAGGCCCAGGTCATAACTGCTGCAGTAGAAGCTTCACTGAACGAGGGGTATGTCACGGAAGACATTGCAGAAAGTAATCCCAGGAAAACATCTGAAGTAGGAACCTGGATCTGTGAGTGGATCAGGTCTTCCTGACAGCGTGGCATTGCTTCCCTGCTGAACATCCCTTTTCTCCGGGGACATTCCGGTAGCTTGTAATAATTATCAGGTAACTGTTAAATGTTCTGCTGCCGATCCGGCATTCACCGGCATTAGACACCACTTCACCTATTTTGGATTTATCCCGGAAGTTTTTATTGAAAACTTTGCATTGCCTACAACTTTTTGGAATGATAATTGTCTATATGATAAACCAGGTATAATGCGGAAAATAATACTATATATTCTTATCTCTCTGCTGTTCACACCTGCAATTTTGGCCGATGGTGACGAGGAATCGGGACTCCGTTACAGTATCAGTGGTCACATTACAGAT
>CAZILN010000193.1:0-8329 GCA_964540005.1 uncultured Bacteroidaceae bacterium
ATTTTCCTGTTCAGCTTGATACCCTTAAGAGCCAGGATATTTTCTACCTGAATCCAATACACGCTGATCATGACTTCATTGAAACCATGCAGCTTTACCTGGTTGAAGGAAGTAATTTCAGTAATGATCCGAATTGCAGGAATTCAATTATACTGAATGAGGCAGCTGTTAAGAGGCTGGGACTTGTCGAACCTTTGGGACGGGTGATAAGGGGCATTAATACCTACGGTATGGAGTGGGAGTATACAGTTGTAGGTGTGGTAAAGGACTATCATTATGAATCATTGCATGCAGAAATTGAACCACTGGCCATGGCTTTTCTCGATGAAAAGGCACATGTACAGTACCTGGCGGTCAGGCTGGACGGCCATATGAGGGACGCTGCCCTGGAACATATTGAGAATACCTGGCGATCATTTGCCAAAGAAGAGCCTTTTGACTATTATTATCTTGATTCGGATCTTAACCAACAGTATGATGAGGAGGAGACCACGGGTCAGATATTTTCGATATTCTCATTCCTGGCCATCCTGATTGCTGCCCTGGGACTTTTCGGGTTGGCTGCACATACAGCCGAACAAAGGACCAAAGAGATCGGCATCCGCAAGACATTGGGTGCCTCCTGCAGAAGGATCACCATGATGCTTTCTGTACAGTTTGCCCGGTGGGTACTTTGGGCAAACATACTGGCCTTTCCTGTGGCCTATGCAGGAATGAAGATCTGGCTGAACAGATTTGCCTTTCATATAAATATAGAAGCCTGGTTTTTCCTTTTTGCTGCCATTATAGCTTTTATTATTGCCCTGGTAACAGTAAGCTACCAGGCTGTTAAATCTGCCAGGGCAAATCCGGTTAATGCACTTCAGTATGAATAAGCATCAGGTCCATACAACATTTTCTGTATCATAATGTCATTGTTACAGTAACCAAATTCTAATTATATCGTCATATTATTAGTTTTACCAATCAACCCTAATCGAATATTATTTTATACTTTTTAACCATGATAAAAAATTTCTTTAATGTTTTCTTTCGCAATATTTTACGACAGAAGATATATTCTATAATTAATATATCCGGACTGGCCATCGGACTGGCATGCTTTATTTTAATTACAATATTCATTTTGCATGAGCTCAGCTATGACAGGTTTTTTACTAAAGCTGATGATATCCAGAGATTAGTAGTTAAAATGAAGCTCGGCGAACGGAAAAATACCCAGGCATGGACAGCCGCACCTACAGGAGCCGCATGCAGTGAGGAAATTCCGGAAATCATTGAATTTGTCAGAATTGAAAAATGGGATGACATCCTGTTCAGATATGAGGACAGGAAATTTGTTGAAGATAACCTGCTGTGGGCCGATTCATCATTTTTCAGGATTTTTGATTTTCGCCTTATTTCAGGAGATCCTCAGACTGTATTAAAGGAACCGAACACTATTGTCCTTACCGAGAAAATGGCTGATAAGTATTTTGGTGATGAAGACCCGATGGATAAATCAATTCAGATATTCTCCGATTCGGTTCACTATCGTGTGACCGGGGTGGTCGAAAATCCGCCTTCAAATACTCATCTGGAATTCAATTTTATCGGATCATACCATTCCCTGGATAAATCGGATAATACTCACTGGCTGAGTCATAACCTGAGCACTTATTTTCTGCTGGAACCCGGAGCCGATCCGGCTCTGGTTGAACCCAAACTGGATCCCATTATGCTGAAGTATGTTGGCCCGGAAATCCAGCAATTCCTTGGAATGGACCTGGATGCCTGGGAGTCCGAGGGAAATGAGTACGGTTTCTTATTTCAGCCCCTCACAGACATCCACCTGAATCTGGATATCGATCACGGAATGAAGGCATCCCGTGACAAAAAATATATATACATCTTTTCATTGATAGCTCTATTCATACTGATCATAGCCTGCATCAATTTCATGAACCTTTCTACGGCCCGTTCTGCCAACAGGGCCAGGGAGGTAGGAATGAGAAAAGTTTTGGGTTCAACAAAGGATCTGCTGATCAGCCAGTTTATCTGGGAATCCGTCTTCCTGAGCTTTTTTGCCATGATCATAGCCCTCTTGCTTGTTGAACTGATGATCCCTGCTTTCAGTAAGCTGGTCAATGTAGAGTTGTCAAGCAATTACATGGCCACCTGGTATTTCATACCCGGACTGGTCCTGCTCGTATTGCTGGTTGGTTTACTGGCCGGATCCTATCCTGCCTTCTTCCTGTCCTCCTTTAAACCAATAGCTGTCTTGTCGGGAGAAAAGGGGAAAGGCATGAAATCAGGCTGGCTCAGACGTATACTGGTCGTGTTACAATTCGGGATATCAATCGGGATCGTAATTTCCACACTTGTTGTATACCAGCAAACGCGGTACATGCTGGACAAAGATCCTGGATATGACCGCAGCGGACTGCTGGTCATGGAAAGAATAGGAGCCGTTGGGTTGGATCACATACAAAGCTTTAAGCAGGAGATATCCCGTATTCCTGGTGTAATTTCATCCACCAATTCCACCATGATCATGGGTAGGACAAACAATGAGAACGGTTACCTCATTGAAGGCCAGCCGGCTGAAAACATGCACATCATTGCCACCAACTGGGTTGATTTTGATTATGCGGAAACCCACAAGCTGGAATTGGCTGAAGGACGTTTCCTTTCTAAAGAAATTTCCTCTGACAGTATGAACTGCATGGTAAATGAAGCGGCCATTAAGGACTTTGGACTCGAAGATCCCCTGAGTCTCAGGATCATGCAGCCAACAGAAAACGGAGAGTTTAGCTATCACCCCATTGTCGGAGTAGTAAAAGATTTCCACTTTAAATCGATGCACACCCAGATCCGGCCATATATTTTTATTCATAAAGACGCAGGATGGGATTGGGGTGGTTACCTCACTGTCAGGATTGATCCGGCAACCACCCAGGAAACAATCAAGGAGATAAAGAATGTATGGGATGAATTTTCCAATGATCAGCCCTTCGATTACTTCTTTCTCAACGAGGAATTAAACAGGCAATATGATGCAGAAAATCGCATTGGTAACATCTTTCTCGTATTTGCCATCCTGGCCATTTTTATTGCCAGCCTGGGCTTACTTGGATTATCTGCTTTTTCGGCCGAGCAAAGAACCAAGGAGATAGGGGTCAGGAAGGTTATGGGTGCCACGGTACCGGTTATCATCAGGCTGATGTCGAGGGAAACGGTTATACTTGTACTGGTTGCTGCTTTACTCTCTTCCTGGGTTGCCTGGATCTATATGGGTAACTGGCTGGAGTCATTCTACTACAGGATTAAAGTTAGCCCTCTGTTGATATTCACAGCATTTATGGCTGCACTGCTGATTGCATTGATCACTGTTAGCTTCCAGGCCATAGCTGCGGCAATGAAAAACCCGGCTGACGCACTGCGGTACGAATAATGAAACAGTGACCGGTTGGCGCTCAGGCTGTCACCCGCTAGCTTACTTTTTAACGAGGCTTATCCCTGGTCACTAAAGAAATTTCTTTTGTTTGCCTCTTCAAGATCTTCCGGAGTGTCAATCCCGAAGCTTTTAATGTCGGTAAACTCTACATGAATACTGTATCCGTTCTCAAGCCATCTGAGCTGTTCGAGGGATTCGGCCTGTTCGAGTGAGGATTGAGGAAGCCTGGTGATCTCCTGCAACACAGGGTATCTGTAGGCATATATACCGAGATGTCTTAAATACTGTAACTGCCTGCTCCCTTCCTTTTTATCGTCGGAGCGAAGGTAGGGTATAGGAGACCTGCTGAAATACAAGGCTCTGCGATCTTTATCCCGTACAACTTTAACTATATTCGGATCTAAAAGTTCATCTTTTGCCGATATGGGATTGGCAAGTGTTGCTATCTGGGTCGAATCATCAGCAAAACAACCCGATAAGAGGCGTAATTGTTCTGCCCGGATAAAAGGCTCATCGCCCTGTATGTTTACGACAATATCTGAAGCTGCACCCTCGGGGTATATTATCCGGATCGCCTCAGCGCAGCGGTCCGTCCCACTGGGATGAAGCGGGGATGTCATAATGGATCTGCCACCGAATCCGTCAACAGCTTTCATTATGCGTTCGTCATCTGTTGCCACAAAAACTTCTTCAAAAACTTTTACGGCCTGTTCATAAACATGCTGGATCAAAGCTTTCCCCTGAAGGTCAGCAAGGGGCTTACCTGGGAACCTGACTGAAGCAAAACGGGCAGGAATAATTACAATAAACTTCATTTGACAATGATATTGAACGACATCCAAATTAGTAAAAAACTATTAAAATTGTAATTTTGTCATACTTTTTGAGAAAATGTGTCAGTATTTATGGAGATTCAACAAGTAAAACAAAGATTTGGGATAATTGGGAATGATCCTGTTCTTAACCGGGCGCTCGATATCACCATGCAGGTAGCACCAACAGATCTGACTGTCCTGATCAGTGGTGAGAGCGGAACCGGTAAAGAATACTTTCCCAAGATTATACATCAGTACAGTGCCCGTAAACACGGCAATTATTTTGCCGTGAACTGTGGTGCCATTCCTGAAGGTACTATTGATTCTGAGCTGTTTGGTCATGAGAAGGGTTCATTTACGGGCGCACATGAGAGCCGGAAAGGTTATTTCGAGGTGGCTGACGGCGGGACTATTTTTCTGGATGAAGTGGCCGAACTTCCTCTGTCAACCCAGGTAAGATTACTGAGAGTCCTTGAAACAGGAGAATTTATCAGGGTGGGTTCTTCAAAGCCCCAGAAAACCAATGTGAGGGTAATAGCTGCAACCAATGTAGATATTGTTATAAACATTCAGAACAATAAGTTCCGCGAAGACCTGTACTATCGTTTGAATACGGTTCCGGTACACATCCCTGCTCTGCGCGAGCGCAAGGCCGATATTTATCTGCTGTTCAGGAAATTTGCGAGTGATATTGCCGAACAAAACCGTATGCCTGCAATTACATTATCGGATGAGGCACGGCAAATACTTGAAAATTACAGATGGCCCGGTAATATAAGGCAGCTTAAGAATACTACAGAGCAAATATCGGTGATTGAATCAGCCAGGGAAGTAGACGCAGATACTATGCAAAGATACCTGCCAGATTATCAGCCTGTAAGGCTTCCTGCCCTGTATGGTAATAAAATTGACGAAAAGACCTTTAATAATGAACGTGAGATTTTATATAAGATACTGTTTGACATGAAAAACGATATGCAGGATCTTAAACAGCTGGTACTTGAAATCATACAAAAGGGTCCTGTCAGCACCGAGATACATGAGAATAATGCCCAGATCATCAGAAAACTATATCAAAATGCGGATGATGATGTTCAAGGGGAAACTGCCAAACCCATACATATTAACACCAATGATGAGCCTGATATACAAGATACCGAAGAGATCGTTGAGGAATCGCTGTCACTGGTAGATAAAGAAATTGAACTCATACAAAAGGCACTGGAGAAGCATAAAGGGAAAAGAAAATATGCTGCCGGGGAGCTGGGGATCTCAGAACGGACGCTTTACAGGAAAATCAAGGAGTACAATATTGAATGAGAATACCTGTTAATAAAATAAATAATATTCACTTGTCCGGATTCAGGATCATATATTTACTTATAATTCCATTGCTGGTTTTAAACTCATGCAAGGTGACATACTCGTTTTCGGGCGCCAGTATTGGTAACCTGGAGACTGTGTCTGTTCAGTACTTTCCCAACAGGGCATCCATAGTAAAACCCGCATTGAGCCAGGATTTTACAGACCAGTTGAGGGACATATGCCAGCGGCAGACCAGTATGAAAATAGTCAATGACCTGGGACAGGCAAATTTTGAAGGAGAAATACAGACCTATTCCACCCGGCCGATTGCTATATCCGGAGCCGAACAGGCATCACTCAGCAGGTTCTCTATTTCGATCAGGGTAAAATTCACCAATTCACTGAATCCCGACATGGATTTTGATGAAACTTTCACGAATTATGAAGATTATGACAGTGCCCAATCTCTTGATGCCGTAGAAGGTGAACTGACTGAGCTGATCTTAGAGAGAATAGTAGAAGATATTTTCAACCGTGCTTTTGTAAACTGGTAACATACGCAGGATAGAGATGCACAGCGAATCCATCATAGAGTACATAGAACATCCAGACATGCTGGATGGACGGACACTTCCGCAGGTGGAAAGGCTTGTGAAGACCTTCCCTTATTTCCAGACCGCGCATTTATTGTTCCTCAAAAACCAGCACAATTTAAAAAGCATTGATTTCAATGAGAACCTGAAACATTCAGCCGCGTTCATATCAGACAGAAGCCTCCTGTATCATTTGATTAACAGGGCAGAAGCAAGACTTACTGAAGGCATTCAGGAAGAGGATTACAATTCCCGTTCAAGCACTGATGAAATTCATATGCCGGTATACCGGCTGGCTGACAGGATTGATGCCCGTGCTGAGGAGAAAATTGCACCCGGACCCCAAATAAAAGAAGAACCTGATACTCCAGGTGATGAAAAAAAAGATTCAAAAGTCCCGGTGCCAGAAGAACAGGATGAAGAATACAGGGGGAATTACAGCTTTACCGGATGGCTGGCCTATCTTCAGGATAAGAAACAGGAAGATTCAATATACAAACCAGCCGGACAGGCTGCAACCAGCCAAGGCAACCTGATTGATGAATTCTTAAGGAATACGCCTTCAATCAAACCTGATAAAGCAAAGATGCAGGATGCTGTTGATATCTCCGAGAAAAGTGTCCAGGCTGATGATCAGTTGCTTAGTGAAACTCTGGCCGGGATTTACCTTCAGCAGGGCTACTTTGAGAAAGCGATAAGGACCTATGAAAAAATGAGCTTGAAATTTCCGGAAAAAAGTACTTACTTTGCAACGCGAATTGAGGAGATAAAGGCTGAAATGAATAAAACCAAAAACTCATAATATGTATTTATTAATATCTGTGTTTGTTCTGATAGTATGCATCTTAATGGTTCTGATCGTTCTGGTTCAGAATTCCAAAGGTGGCGGACTGGCAGCAAATTTCCAGTCATCCAACCAGTTCATGGGTGTGAGAAGGACCACCGATTTTCTTGAAAAAGCTACATGGACCCTGGCAGTATGCCTCATGTTGTTTTGCGTGATTGGAAGTGTTACTATTCCCAGAGCCGATACGGAACAGCGCTCGGTCATTGAAGATCAGATAGATAACGTAGTGGATCCTAATGCTATCCCTACTTTTCCAACCACCGTACCCGATCCTGGAACCCCTGGTCCGGGTGGATCTGATCCGGTGGAATAACTACAGTCAAAATAGCCTGGAAGTGTCAGTATGTCATAAAAACTGACACTTCTTTTTTTGGCATAAAATGTGATCACTTGCATGAGGTATACGAAATCTTGTTTAACCTAAAAATATAACTAAAAATGGGAGACATTAAAATCAAACCACTGGAAGACAGAGTTCTAGTAGAACCTATGGCAGCTGAAGAAAAAACAGCAAGCGGGATCATCATTCCCGATACTGCTCAGGAAAAACCACAAAAAGGAACTGTCAGAGCTGTTGGTCCCGGTACAAAAGATGTAAAAATGGAACTGAAAGTCGGAGATGTTGTGCTTTATGGCAAATATGCAGGGACTGAACTCAGCATTGATAACAAGGATTTCATGATAATGAAACAATCGGATATACTGGCAATTGTATAAGAATAACTATTAACTATTTATAAAATCTATTAAAAAATGGCAAAACAAATTAAGTATGATATCGAAGCCAGAGATCTGCTGAAAAAAGGTGTAGATGCTCTTGCCGATGCAGTTAAGGTAACATTGGGACCCAAAGGGCGCAATGTCGTTATTGACAAAAAATTCGGAGCCCCCCAGGTAACCAAGGATGGTGTGACCGTAGCAAAAGAAATTGAATTAAAGGATGAATTTGAAAACCTCGGTGCCCAGATGGTTAAGGAAGTTGCTTCCAAAACCAATGATGACGCAGGTGATGGAACAACAACAGCTACAGTACTCGCCCAGTCAATTGTAAAGGTAGGAATGAAGAACGTGACAGCCGGAGCCAATCCCATGGACCTGAAAAGGGGGATTGACAAGGCCGTTGTAAAGGTCGTTGAACATTTGATTGGACAATCAGAATCTATTGGTAATGATAATACCAAGATAGAACAGGTAGCATCTGTTTCTGCCAATAATGATGCTGAAATTGGAAAGCTGATCGCCGAAGCAATGGATAAAGTAAAGCAGGAAGGCGTCATTACTGTTGAAGAGGCCAAAGTTTCAGAAACATATGTTGAAGTTGTTGAAGGTATGC
>CAZILN010000194.1:0-1805 GCA_964540005.1 uncultured Bacteroidaceae bacterium
CTGCCACTCGAATGTTTTACAAGGGAGCCATGGATAAACTCGGCATAGATGTTGAGATCATTCGTCATGGCGAGTATAAATCTGCAGTTGAACCCTATATCAAAAAGGAAATGAGCCAGGAAAGCAGGGAACAGACCATGATCTGGGTAGGGTCTATCTGGGATCAGATGCTGTCGGAAATTTCTGCCTCCCGTAATATCGAAGCGGATGAATTAAACGAATTAGCTGACAACCTTAGTGTTAAGTCCCCCGATCATGCCCTGGAATATAAGCTGGTAGACGGACTCAGGTACAAGGATGAGGTCATCAATGAGTTGAAAGAACTGACGGGAACCAGTGAGAAAAAAGATCTATCCAGTGTTACTCTCCGAAAATACACCAAGGTCGCCGGGAAAAAAGATTATAAAGGCCTGGCCAGGGATAAGGTTGCCGTAGTTTACGCCCATGGTGATGTAGTAATGGGTTCATCGGGTGAAGGGACCATCAGTTCCGAACGAATATCCAAAGCCATAAGACAGGCACGCCGTGACAGTTCCGTAAAGGCTATTGTTTTCAGGATCAATTCGGGTGGAGGTAGTGCTCTGGCCTCGGATGTGATCTGGCGGGAAGTAGACCTTGCCAGGAAAGTCAAACCAATTATCGCTTCCTTTGGTGATGTAGCCGCCTCCGGAGGATATTATATAGCTGCACCTGCAGATACCATAATGGCCCTTGAGAATACCATCACCGGTTCGATTGGGGTTTTTGCCATAGTTCCCAATTTCGGATCATTCCTTGATAAGAAAATCGGCATCACTTTCGATGCTGCAAAAACGAATCCTTCGGCTGATTTTGGATCTCTCACCCGGAGTATGTCCCCTGCTGAGAGGGAATTTTTCGAATACGGTGTTGAAGAGTTTTATGCTGGTTTTGTAACAAAAGTTTCCGATGGCCGGGATATGAACCCGGAAGAGGTAGATGCTGTCGGGCAGGGCATGGTTTGGAGCGGGACCAATGCCATGGAGAATGGCTTGATTGACTTGCATGGCGGACTACTGGATGCCATTGATCTGGCAGCAGAAATGGCCGTACTGGAAAAATACCGGGTTACTTCATTGCCCCGGCTGGAAGACCCGATTGATGAATTTCTGAGAAAACTGGTAGAGAATGCCCGGATCAGGTACATGAAAATGGACCTGGGCGAACAATATCCTTACTTCAAGCAACTGCATGATCTGAGGAATTTCACCGGCTTGCAAGCCAGGATACCCTATATGATTGAAATACGTTAAACCTGATGTCCTGACAGCACATCATACCCTATGAATCGCAGAGATATTAAATTATCGACTGTACTTCTCTTACCTTTCACCCTGATTTACGGAATGGTAATCAGCATCAGGAACTTGATGTTTGATTATGATGTCCTTAAATCCCATGAGTTTAACATGCCGGTCATTTCAGTAGGGAATATAACTGTTGGGGGCACCGGGAAAACTCCCCATATTGAATACCTGGTGCGCCTGTTAAAAGACGAATATAAGGTGGCCACACTTAGCAGGGGCTACAAAAGGAAATCCGGGGGATTCAGGATGGCAGATGCCGATTCTACTGTCGAACAGGTGGGTGATGAGCCCCTGCAGATGAAAAAGAAATTCGCAGAAATTCACGTCTCTGTTGACAGGAAAAGGGTGAAGGGGATCAACAGGCTGATGGAAGAAATTCCTGACCTTGATGCAGTCCTGCTTGATGATGCTTACCAGCATCGCTCTGTAAAACCCGGAATGTCAATTTTGCTGGTTGACTATAACAGGCCTTTATCTGAT
>CAZILN010000195.1:0-23531 GCA_964540005.1 uncultured Bacteroidaceae bacterium
GATTGTTGGTCTGATTATTCTGAAGGCAAACCGGTCCAAGTACATTCAGAAAAACAGCATCATTTTTTGTGTAGCCCGGAATTGATGAACCTTTGGACAGCATTTCTATTTTCTGTACTGCTGGCTGTTTCTTTAAGGCCTGGTACATCAGGTTCGGATACCACTTGCCACCCCTGTTAGCCTTATTATTGACCAGGAGTTTCATTTTATCCATATCATCTACGATGTCAGTCAGATAATCTTCCTGTCCTATGTTTTCAGAGGGACCCAGCAAATTATCCCCTGTTCGCTCGACAATACCGTTATGATAAACGGCATCAATTTTAAATCTTTTGCTCTTGACAACGTGCCTGAATCCATAGTAATGGTCACTGTCCGGATGACTTATGATCAGATTTTCAATGGGAACCTGGAACTTGTTATTCAGAAGGTTGAACCGCCAGCTCAGGAACCGGTGCATCTCATCCCCCAATCCCGCATCAATCAACATAAACTTGTCTTCAGGCGTAACGATAAAACATCCGTCACCTTGTCCCACATCAATAAAATTAATTTCCAGGATACGATTATCCTGAAGATCATCCTTGTGGATCCAGCCGGAAGCACCGCGGCATTTTACTTCCAGAAAGGTTTTTCCGGGAATATGGTCTACTTCAGCCCAGTCACCCCAGAGAACCTTTTTAACTGTTCCTCCGGACTTTCTTGGTGCTTTGTAGATGGTGGCCTCAGGATAGGAAATAAACATTTCTTTTTTCATAGTATTTATATTTTAGTTTACAAAATGTAATTTCCTGGTCACAAATATAGTGGACCAGGAATAAAATTGAAAGGGATAAAAACTATGAGACAACTGCTTTATACTGTTTAATTCTGAAATTCAAAAAAGGTAGCCGGCGATTTTGGTATTTTTTTTTGCATTTTTTGCAAAAATTATACATATAATAATATTTTGAAGGATCAATATTGGATACCCTACTTGCTTTTAATCCGACAGTGAATCTTGTATCCTGTGCAAAAAGATCAGATATTAAATAAAATAACAGAAGAAAAATAATCTTTATTGATTTTGCAGTCATATTATTCTTCTTTTTCTTAAGGAGTAACTTATTATTTCTCTATTACATCTAATTTACATAATAAAAATATTACAATATTCATTATACTAATCTGTCAATGATCATTACAGTTGTAATTCTTGTTACCTGTGACAAAGAAGAGCTGACGACAAAGCAATTACAGGCATCCTGGCTCAAGTCTAACGCCATATCCTTTAATAATGCCGACCCTGAATCCCCGGAACCAAATCTCTCATCATTACAGACAATTATCGGGGACTCATACTGTCCGGATTCTGACAGGGATTATTATTCCAGGATTATGTCATTGACCCAGGAATATGACGGGATCATCTATTTTGAAGATACGAATCCTGCAAGTTCAATTTCTTTCTGAATATTATATATTTGTTTCTGCAAACCTCAATTGATCAGATTAAAACGAACATGATTTTTAATTAACTTATTATTTATTAATCACAAAATTTAAACCGCATGAAAAGATATAAAGACGAAAGCCGGAGAGAATTCCTCAGGAAAATTATTGCAGGTACATCCGTAATGGGACTGGCGCCAGCCATGCTCACTATTGATAGCTGCAAGGGAGCAACCCCGATAACAAAACTTCCACAGCGCCCCTTTGGCAATACCGGGGAATCGGTGGGAATATACAGCCTTGGAGCCCAGGCCACAGTGGAACAGGTTGGGATGAGGGACCGGGCCATCGAGATAGTAAACCGGTGCATTGACCTGGGAATAAATTATATCGACACCTCGGCCTGGTACGGAATGGACGGTAACAGCAGCGAGGGTGACCATCTTCGCGGTACCAGCGAAAGGCATGTAGGCGAGGTCATGAAAACCAGGAGGGATGAGGTATTTCTTGCCACCAAAACCCATGACAGGAGCTATGACGGGGCCATGAAGCACCTTGAAAGCTCACTGAAGAATCTGCAGACTGATGTGATCGACCTGTGGCAGATACATAATATTGCAGGTAATGAAGATATAGACAGGATATTTGCCGATGACGGTGTCATTAAGGCATTGGAGCAGGCCAGGGATGAAAAAATTGTGAGGTTCCTGGGGATAACCGGTCATACCGACCCTGCCCCCATGCGCGAACTTATAGAGCGTTTTCCCTTTGATACCGTGCTGATGGCGCTGAATGCAGCCGATAAACATTATAATCCTTTCATAGAGAACCTGCTCCCGCATGCAGTTGAGAAAAATATGGGCATCATCGGGATGAAAATCCCTGCCCGCGACAGGATCTTCTCGCACGGGGGCATTATTACAATGAAAGAAGCAATGAGCTACACCCTCACCCTGCCTGTGAGTACTATTATTGTTGGCATTGATAAGATCCCCGAACTGGAGGAGAACATCAGGATCGCCCGGGAGTTCCAACCCCTGACAGAGGATGAAATGCTGGCAATCGAGGAAAAGGTTAAGCCCTACTACGAACACCTCTTATTCTTTAAGGGCCTGTCTGATTGGCCCGAAGAATGGTCTGGCAATAACATTGTTTAATTCAGATTTCTATTGACTAAATAGTATGGAATGCTTATCTTGAATGAAAATTCAAATCACCCTATTAACCAACCACATTATCATGAAAAGAAATATTTTATACTTCCTTTTTATTATTACAACGATCACATTCTCTTGCACTTCTCAGGGAGATAAAGATAAGACTCCAAATACCCTGAAATCCGTATCACTATGGAGTGATTTTCAGGGGATTGATCCGGTTCAGTTGCTCGCCTCTCTGGAACGGGTTAACCAGACGATTGATTCAATTGGCTATCCGGATGCGGGATATAGGCTCTGGATCGTTACCGAGGATTCCCTGGAATTCAGGTTTATGATTGAAGAACTCTGGCCTAACCAGGAGGTCTATGACATGATCAATGAAAATGAAAAGTACAAGTATGCCATGGAAAATTACATGGATGAGGCCGAAAAGGAATTATGGAACTCCCTCAACATGCAATGGTTCAGTATGTTTAACAAAGTTGAATAGCAGACCGCAAATAAATTCTACAGAGTTCGGGTCCATTAGTGTGGACGGGGAGCATTACGATCATGACATTATTATTACCCTTGCCGGGAAGGTAAAAAAAAGGAAAAAAAAGCTCTCCAAGGCTGTTTATGGTACCTCTCATACGATCTCCCTGGATGAAATCAGGTATGTGTATGAGGAAAATTGTGAGGGGATGGTGATAGGGACAGGACAGTATGGTGTGGCAGAGCTCTCGGATGAGGCAGCTGATTTTCTCCGGAAACAGAATTGCCGGATAATCCTCTCACCAACTCCCCAGGCTATCCGGGATTGGAATAAGACTACTGGTAAATGGACAGGATTATTTCATATCACCTGTTAAGATTGTAACCCGGACTACCATTCAGGACTTATATTCCTTCATCTAATCTTTAATTCCCTTGTGATAATCCTGTAGGGATTTGACCTTATAGGCCCCGTCCCTCCTGTCCCTGATACCCCTGGTAGCCGCCCTGGCCGCTGAGGTAGTGGTTATATAAGGTATTTTGTACTTAATGGCAGACTTGCGTATGTAGGAATCATCATACTCGCTTTGCTTTCCGGCCGGAGTATTAATGATCAGATGTATCACCCCGTTTTTTATGGCATCCGGTATATTCGGCCTGCCTTCGTGAACTTTATTTATAAATTCGGATTCTATGCCATGCTCTGCCAGGAAATCCCTGGTCCCTCCCGTAGCAAATATGTTAAACTTCATATCCTGGAAGTTTTTAGCCACATCAATGATTTTATCCTTATCCCTGTCGGCAATGGTAATCAGCACATTACCTTCAATGGGCAGTTTTGTCTGCGTGGCTTCCTGTGACTTGAAAAAGGCCAGTCCGTAACTGTCAGCCAAACCCAGCACTTCACCTGTGGAACGCATTTCAGGGCTGAGCAAGGGATCTACTACGGGAAACATGTTAAAAGGAAATACTGCTTCCTTCACCCCAAAATGTTCTATTTTCCTGTCCTTGATATCGAAATCCGTAAGCTTCTTCCCGAGTAATATCTGGGTTGCCATGTTGGCCATGGCTATATTACAGACCTTTGAAACAAGGGGTACCGTGCGGGATGCCCTGGGATTCGCTTCCAGTATGTAAACGATATCCTCATAAATGGCATATTGAATATTCATCAAACCCACCACTTTCAGCTCTATGGCAATCCTTCTGGTGTAATCCTTTATTGTTTCCTGGTGCTGTTCAGGGATGATGACCGGCGGTATCACACAGGCAGAATCCCCTGAATGGATACCGGCGTATTCAATATGCTGCATCACTGCCGGGACGTATACGTCATCGCCATCGGCTATGGCATCCGCCTCTGCCTCTATGGCATCCTCCAGGAACTTATCAATCAGCAGGGGCCTGTCCGGTGATACATCCACCGCCTCTGCTACATACTGTTCCAGCATTTCTTCATCCAGGACTATCTTCATGGCCCGTCCGCCGAGAACATAGGAGGGTCTTACCATCAACGGGTAAGCTATCCTGCCGGCAATTTCCTTGGCTTCATCCAGTGTACTTGCCATACCTGATTCCGGCTGGGGTATTCCCAGTTTCGTCATGATCTTGCGGAAACGGTCGCGGTCTTCTGCCAGGTCTATGGTTTCGGGACTGGTGCCCAATATTTTTACTCCTGCCTCTTCCAGTTCGTTGGCAATATTCAGGGGTGTCTGGCCTCCAAACTGTACAATCGCGCCTTCGGGTTTTTCTTTATTATATATGCTCAGCACATCCTCAACGGTCAGGGGTTCAAAATACAGCTTGTCGGATGTATCATAATCTGTCGAAACCGTTTCCGGATTGCAGTTAACCATTATCGATTCATACCCGGCATCACGGATGGCAAAAGCTGCATGGACACAGCAGTAATCGAATTCTATCCCCTGCCCTATCCGGTTGGGCCCGCCACCCAGCACCATGATTTTTTTCCTTGTACTGACCTCAACCATATCAGGGGCATTGTAGGTTGAGAAGTAGTAGGCTGCATTCTCTACGCCGCTTACCGGGACAGCCTCCCAGGCTTCCTGCAGGCCCAGGGATATCCGTTTGTCCCTGACCTTCTTCTCCGGAATATTCAAAAGCTTGGCTAAATACTTATCTGCAAACCCGTCCTTCTTGGCCTGCAGGAGGAGTTCATCCGGTAGAGACTCCCAGCTATGTTTCAGGATTTGTTCTTCCAGCTCAACCAGTTCTTTCATTTGTTCGAGGAACCATGTCTTGATATAGGTTTTTCTGAAAAGGTCCTCAATATCTGCCCCTTTGCGCAGGGCCTCATAGATAATAAACTGGCGCTCGGAGGAAGGATCAGTTAGCATTACCATCAGCTCATCAAGGCTTTTCTTGTTAAAGTCCTTGGCAAATCCAAGTCCGTATCTTCCGATCTCCAGTGACCGTATTGATTTCTGGAGTGCCTCCTTATAATTTTTGCCTATGCTCATCACCTCACCTACCGCCTGCATCTGTGTACCCAGTTTGTCCCTCAGGTTATCGAATTTCTCAAAGGCCCAGCGTGCAAATTTCACTACTACGTAATCTCCAGAGGGAGTATACTTTTCCAGGGTCCCGTCCCGCCAGTAGGGTATCTCATCCATTGTCAGTCCACCCGCCAGCAACGATGATACAAAGGCGATAGGGAACCCGGTTGCCTTTGAAGCCAGGGCGGAGGAACGGGATGTCCGGGGATTGATCTCTATAACCACCACCCTGCCTGTCTCGGGATCATGGGCAAATTGCACATTGGTCCCTCCTATGACCTCTATGGCCTCAACTATGTCATAAGAATATTTCTGCAGCCGCTGTTGGAGTTCCGGGGAGATGGTCAGCATGGGGGCCGTACAGTATGAATCACCGGTATGCACACCCATGGCGTCAACATTCTCGATGAAACATACGGTGATCATCTGGTTCTTGGCATCCCTCACTACCTCCAGCTCCAGTTCTTCCCATCCCAGGACAGACTCCTCGACCAGGACCTGCCCCACCATGCTGGCAGATAATCCCCGGCTGACCACTGTCCGCAGTTCCTCTGCATTGTATACGATTCCACCCCCTGTGCCGCCCATGGTATAAGCGGGTCTTAATACTACCGGGTATCCCAGGTCGGCGGCTACCTTCTCTGCATCTTTCATAGTATTTACTGCTGTGCTCCTGGGCATTTCTATACCCAGCCGGTTCATGGTTTCCTTGAAAGCAGTACGGTCCTCTCCTCTTTCAATTGCGTCGATGTTGACCCCTATGATCTTAACCCCGTAATACTCCAGGATACCCGATTTGGCCAGCTGTGATGACAGGTTCAATCCCGTTTGTCCGCCCAGGTTCGGAAGAAGGGCATCCGGCCGTTCTTTTTTTATGATCTCCGTTAAAGCATATTCATTGAGGGGTTCTATATAGGTCACATCCGCCATCCCCGGATCCGTCATTATGGTGGCCGGATTGGAATTTACCAGTATTATTTTATAGCCCAGCGACCGCAGAGCCTTACATGCCTGTGTCCCTGAATAATCGAATTCACAGGCCTGGCCGATGATTATAGGTCCGGAACCGATGATCAAAACCTTGTCAATATCACTGATTTTCCCCATGTTGCTTTTAAGATTTGTTTCAATAGATTATTACAGATCGATTCAGCCGTCAAAATAACTAATCAATCCCTTTAGTGAAAATAATCAGGCTTGTTTTTATCAGAAAGATATTATTTGCTGGGATACAGAACGGAAGGCAGGATAAATAACTGATAATGATTCACTTAATACAGGTGGCAAAACCGTGATTATTCTATTATTAACACATTGCTCAACTGGGATTCATTATTAATCCTGTCGAGTGCCGAAACACGGTATACACCATTTGGAATGCTCCCTTCGAAACTCAACTGATTTTCACCGATGATGGCTATTATTTTATCACTGCTTTTCAGGTACCTGTTCGCCCGGGCCTTATAATAATAAACTGCAAAGAACCTCGCCTTATCCATTTCATTGTCCGCATTGATCACATCCCATGTGATACTTGTACCTTCGGCCTGCAGATCCACAGGCGCGGCCGGGGGATCGCGGTCTATCCAGGGCATTGCAGGCACTATGGAAGGATAGGGACAATACTTTTTCTGCAGCTTCTTATTCAGGGATTTCAGATCCTCCCTGAAAAAATGCCTGCTGCTGAAAAATCCATATCCATCAATGCCTTTCAACGAGCGGATCAGGTCAATCTGCCGGAGAAAATACTTATCCTTTTTCCATAATTTATAATCAGAACTTTTACTGATACGGTAAGGGGCCAGTCCGATATACATGCCCCGGCCGTAATTATAATCGTTCCACCAGTAAGCCAGTGTGGAAAAATCTGCCGCTGGATGATCGTCGCGCCAGTATAACTGGGGCATTAAATAATCTATCAGTCCTTCTCTCTGCCATTTTATGACGTCCGCGTACAGATCATCATAGTTGGTTGTCCCGGCGCCGGTCTCAGATCCCCCGGGATCCTGCGCCCGGTTCCTCCAGATCCCGAAGGGACTGATGCCGAATTTCACCCACGGCTTCTCAGATTTGATAGCCGCACTGAGCATCCGGATTATGGTGTCCACATTGTGCCTCCTCCAGTCATCCTTTTGATCAGGAAAGAAAGTCCCCCCATATTTCTCAAAAGCTGCTGAATCCGGGATCTCCTGATCCGGTATCCTGTAGGGGTAGAAATAATCATCAAAATGTATGGCGTCCACATCATACCTGCGTACTATGTCAAGCACCACGCTGGTCACGAATTCCCGCACCTGCGGATTACCGGGCTCAAAATAAATCCTGGTGCCGTAGGTCCATCCCCAATCAGGATGCAGCTTATAAATATGTTCCTCCACCAGGCTATCCTCGGGCTCCAGTTTTATCCTGTATGGATTTAACCAGGCATGCAATTCCATTCCCCGCTTATGCGCCTCAGTTATCCAGGTTTCCAGGGGATCATACCAGGGATCCGGTGGCTTACCCTGTTCGCCGGTAAGGTACACAGACCAGGGTTCCAGCGGGGAAGAATAAAGGGCATCGGCTGTGGGCCTGATTTGCAGGATTATTGCATTTATCCCGTTTTTCTTATGAAGGTCAAGGATGCTGAACATCTCATCCATCTGTTCCATAGTACTCAGTCCGGGTTCGGAGGGCCAGTCAATATTATCAACTGTTGCGACCCAGACAGCCCTGAATTCCCTCCCGGGTGACTGGCAGAAAACTGCAGTCATAAAAAATATGAACGGTATCAACAATGCAGGTATTCTTTTCATCGCCTTGTCTTTATTATCAGCATCTGACTGTTATCAGGAATAATTAAATGTTAAAAATACGGATTACAAAACAGCTTGCAAATGGCGACGCACATTTCATTATCTTTGAAATTAATATCCCGTCCTTTGTTAAAACCTGGAAATGTTTCCTCCGATAAAGCGTATAATATGGTTCACTATGACGGTTGCTCTCCTGCAAGTAAGCCATCCTGTGGATGCTCAATCCAAACAAGCGCCTCAATGGAAGGATTCCGTTGCAGTTGCCGGGGTGCAGGATTTTGTTGATGAAGAGATCAACGGTGATTGTCTGATAAGGCTTACCGGGTACTATAAAAGGGATTCAACGGTACTTGATTCAGTTCTTTTTGACAGCAGGAAAAATGAGCTCCATGTTTTCCTGAACGAAAGGCTGGCTTACGCACCGGTTCGTGAAAATACAATTACAGAACTGGTCAACCGGCTGCGCTTATACTTACCCGCTGAGGTCCGGGAATCAGAAATATTCTTTTATGCCGGTGATAACCAGCTTAAAGAATATATTCCCAATTATTTCAGAAGCAACAGTAAGGCGGAGGACGATAAAAGGAAAATTAAAAAATATAAGCGAACAACCCCTCCTTTAGCCAGGAACGAGTCTAAACCCTATGATCCGCAACGGGCATTATACAATATTAATATCGCCCTGTGGCACAGCCACGGATGGTATTATGAACAAAGCCTGCATCGCTGGGAATGGCAAAGGGCCAGGCTGTTTCAGACAGTTGAAGATCTTTATCCAATGGCATATACCCTTACTTTCCTGGTACCCATGCTTGAAAATGCCGGAGCCACCGTTCTTCTGCCCCGGGAAAGAGACTGGCAGGTTAATGAAGTGGTTGTTGACAATGATGAAAGTCACACCGGCAGTATCTACCTTGAAACCCCGGCTGTTGAACAGATATCCTCAGCTAATACAGGATTTGGACTGGGGACGCCTCCGTATATTGACGAAAACCCCTTCCAGTCAGGAACTTATGCAGAGTTTATGTCTGACAAGAAGGGAAATCAGAAAATTGAGTGGATCCCTGACATTCCCGAAGACGGATACTATTGGGTGTATATCTCCTACCATTCATCTGATGATAATGTTGATGATGCTCATTATAATGTATACCATGCGGGTGGGCAAACGAAGTTCATTGTGAACCAGCAGATAGGAGGCAGCACCTGGATACATCTTGGCAGGTTCAAATTCACAAAAGGGGTAAATCCACAACAGGGAAAAGTAGTCCTGTCGGATGAGAGTAAAAAAAGCAAGCATAGGATTACAGCTGATGCAGTGAGGTTCGGAGGAGGAATGGGCAATATATCCAGGAACGGACTGGTGAGTAAGCGTCCCAGGTACCAGGAAGCTGCACGCTACTACCTGCAGTATGCCGGTTTCCCGGATACCCTTACCTGGAATTTCGATGCAGATTCCGTGCTTGATTATGTGGATGATTACCAGTCCCGGGGCGAATGGGTCAATTACCTGAGCGGCGCACCTGTTGGTCCGAATAACAACGGGAATATTCGCGGATCAGGTATTCCCGTAGATCTGTCCCTGGCCTTTCATACCGATGCCGGTATCACTGATAATGATACTGTAATTGGCACGCTGGGTATCTACAGCACAAAGAGGGAAGATAAAGTTTTCTCAAGCGGATTATCAAAGATGGCTTCCCGCGATCTGTGCGATATTATCCAGACCCAGATCGTTAATGACATCCGCAACAAATACGATCCTGCATGGACCCGCCGGGGAATGTGGGACAGGCCCTACAGCGAAGCTTACAGGCCCGAGGTACCAGCCATGCTCCTTGAGCTGTATTCACATCAGAATTTCCTGGATATCCGTTTTGGAGCAGAGCCGGGTTTCCGTTTCGATGTGAGCAGGGCCATCTATAAAGGAATGCTTAAATTCCTGAACTCCCTGTATGGCATAGATTATATTGTCCAGCCCCTCCCTGTGACCCATCTCCGGACATCTTTCGACAGCGGCGGGGGCGCTGTACTGTCCTGGAGCCCCCGGACCGATCCTCTGGAACCGACGGCTGAACCGGAAGAATATATAGTATATACCAGGATGAACGATTCCGGTTTTGATAACGGGAAGCTGGTAAGGGGGACTTTCCTGAAAATTGATAGTATATACCCTGATTCCATCTACTCCTTTAAAGTAACTGCATTGAACAGGGGTGGTGAAAGTTTCCCGTCCGAAGTTTTATCCCTGTGCAGGACAGAAAAGGCTGAAAATACTGTATTAATTGTAAATGCTTTCGACCGGACGGGAGGTCCTGCATATTTCAATGATACGAAACAGGCCGGTTTTCTTGACATGATTGACCAGGGCGTCCCTTATATGTATGATATGCATACCACGGGCTCACAATACGATTTTGACAAGTCCTCGCCATGGATAGATGACGATTCCCCGGGACACGGAGCCTCATATGCTGATCTTGAAACCATTGTGATACCGGGAAATACCTTTGATTTTACCTGTGTTCATGGCAAGGCTATCAGGAATGCCGGATATTCCTTTGTTTCGGTAAGCGATGAGATCCTTGAGGAAAATGCAATAAACCTCAGTCAATATGCTGTAATTGATTTTCTGGCAGGAGAAGAAAAAACATGTTTCATGCCTAAGAATGATACTGTTCCTCATTTCCAGCTGCTGACCGGCAGCATGCTCCGGGTCTTATCCGGGTACCTGAACCAGGGAGGATCTTTATTTATTTCAGGTGCTCATATTGCTTCTGACATGCATTTCAATGAACAGGATTCCCTGGCAGGCTCGGTTTTAAAATATAAATGGAGAACCGGTAATGCATCCCGCCTGGGCGACTTTTATTTCATGGATACTGCTTTTTCTCACCCGGATGTACAGTTTTCATTCAATGCCGGTGTAAATCCCCATATTTACACGGTTGAAGGAGCCGATGCACTTGAACCGGCTGATCCGGAAGCTACAACCATTGTACGCTATTCTGAGAACAATATGAGCGCAGGTATTGCTTACCAGGAAGGGTACCGGCTGATTGCATTCGGATTTCCTTTTGAGACCATATTAGAGGAATCTGACCGTGATTTGCTGATGAAAAGAGTGTTGACATTTTTGATAAATGAATAAGTTATGAGCCTTGTTAACTGTTTTTTACCATACAGTCCCGGCTATGAGATGCAAAAGCTGGTTGATCACCTGGCAGGGGAAAAACATATCAACCGGTTATTCCTGCTGGGCCCCGAGCCGGTCCCGGCCCCTTACGGTAAATGTACCCACATCGGATGCGAAAGCATTTTTACTTCTGAGGCCGTACGCAAAATTGCGGAACATGCCGGTACCGGATATTCGATGATAATTACCGAAGAAACCAATATTGAACTCGGCCAGTTTGCCATCGAACGATTTATCTCGGTTGCCGGTGATACCACAGCAGGATTGGTTTTTTCAGATTATTATGAGCTCATTGAAGGAAAAAGCACAAAACACCCCGTAATAGACTACCAGAAAGGAAGCCTGCGTGATGATTTTAATTTCGGTCCGGTTCTCTTCCTGAACAGCGAAGCTCTGAAAAGAGCTGTATCAGGATTAAATGAATCATTCAAATTTGCCGGATTGTACCGCTTACGCCTGAAGATCAGCCAGGAAAGTGAGCCGGTCAGGATACCGGAATTCCTGTATTCCAGGATGGGATGGGATGACCAGGGGACGGACAAACAGCATTTCGGATATGTTGACCCCAGGAACCGGGCCGTCCAGGAAGAGATGGAGCAGGCTGTCACTGCTCATCTTAAGGAAACAGGCGCCTTACTTAACCGGCCATGCAGGGATGTTGATTATAATGAAGTCCCCTTTGATACAGAAGCCTCTGTTATAATACCTGTGCTCAACCGGGAAAAAACCATAGCCGATGCAATAGAATCCGTACTGATGCAGAAGACCGGATTCCGGTTCAACCTGATTATTGTAAATAACCATTCCACTGATAAAACAGGCGACATCATCAGATCATATTCCGAAAAACATGATGAGCTGATACACATAATCCCTGACAGAGAGGACCTGGAAATAGGTGGTTGCTGGAACCTGGCCGTACATCACCCGGACTGCGGAAAATTTGCCGTACAGCTTGACAGTGATGATCTCTATAAAGATGATACCACCCTGGGACAGATCATTGAAACCTTCTATCATGAGAACTGCGCCATGGTCATTGGAAGCTACCAGATCACAAATTTTGACCTGGAGGAGATCCCGCCCGGTATTATAGACCATAAAGAATGGACCCCTGATAACGGAAGGAACAATGCGCTGAGAATTAACGGACTGGGTGCACCCCGGGCTTTTTATACCCCGGTATTAAGAAGGATAAAGATCCCTAATGTCAGTTATGGTGAAGATTATGCGCTTGGACTGGCAATCTGCAGAAACTACAGGATAGGCAGAATGTATACACCTGTGTATATATGCCGCAGATGGGAAGATAATTCAGATGCTATGCTGAGCATCGAAGCCACGAACAGGAACAATTACTATAAAGACCGCCTGAGAACATTTGAACTTATGGCACGTATCAAATTGAATTCAACCATATTGGAGCAGGGATCCTGAGTATGAGCACGGACTATCAGCAAAAAACGAATAGACTGTTCAGCCAGCAAAAGGAAGACTGGGTGTTGTTACGACATAACCTGGAAGGCCTTAAAGACGCCAGGATAAAGGAATTCCAATATGAGGGCTTTTCCATAAGGGTACAGTTTAATCCTAAGCGCATCACCTCATCAGCTGCCAGAGTTGACAGGGAATCCATTAATAAGCGGCAATGTTTTCTCTGTGCTGCTAACCGTCCTGAGGAGCAGAGAGAGGTATTATTTGAGAAGGATTACGAGATCCTTACCAATCCATTCCCGATCTTCAGCAGGCACTATACCATTGCAAAAACACAACACCTCCCGCAGAATATTGAACATGAATTCCACCGCATGCTGGATATCAGTAAAGCCCTGCCGGAACTGGTGGTTTTTTATAATGGTCCACGGTGCGGAGCCTCCGCCCCTGACCACCAGCATTTTCAGGCGGGGAACCTTAGATTTTTACCAATAGAGGACGAGTATAATACACTGAAAAAGGAATATGGTAGTATCCTTCAGGATGAACCGGATGTTGAGGTGACAGCCATCGATGACGGCCTCAGGCGGTTCATTGTCCTGGAATCCCAGGGAAGAGAAAAAATAATCAGTACGTTCAATCAGATCCTGAGGTTTACGGCCAGGGACCGGGACCAGCAGGAAGCGATGATGAATATCCTTTCATATTACAGTGAGAAATGGCGTGTCATGGTATTTCTTCGTGAAAAGCACAGGCCATGGCAATTTTTTGAAAAAGGTCAGAAGAATATCTTACTCAGTCCCGCTGCCGTTGATCTTGGCGGAACCTTGATCACCCCGCTGGAAAAGGATTTTAATAAAATCACCAGGGAAGATATCACAGACATTTTTCACCAGGTTTCTTTGTCTGAAGCGGATTTTAAAGGACTTACCGGGAATCTTGGACTCTGACATACAAACCGGAATGAGCATTGAAAATCAATTGCAAATAGTAACACAAAATCATGGAATCGTACACGGATATTCATGTCGGGATCATCAGGAAGGATAAGATATCATTTCATTTATCCGGAAGCTTTGAAATATCAGGCATCCGGAAACAGTGTACAGGTTCCTGTGAGGCCCGGACGGATAAGGGTAAAATAATTGTGCAGGCGGGCCCGGACAGGCTGGAATTTGAAGGAGAGGTCAGTTTCATACCTGGAGATTTTTCAGGCGATCATTTTGAGATAAGGGAGGTAGTGATAGGCATTGATTTTCACTGGGAGCAAAAAGAGGACCAGAGATTCCAGGGGGTATTGAAATTATTAATGACCGGCAATGAGATACAGGTGATCAACATCCTGCCTGTCGAGAGCTACCTTTGCAGTGTCATATCCTCCGAGATGAGTGCCAACAGTTCGTTAAGCCTCCTGAAAGCTCATGCCATCATATCCAGGAGCTGGGTATTGACACAGCTTGACAGCCGGGCATCAACTAAGCAAGCAGATGCCCATCATCACTTGTTCCGGGAAACTGAAACCGAATATATCCGATGGTATGATCATAGCGATCACAGGGATTTCCATGTATGTGCCGATGATCATTGTCAGCGTTACCAGGGCATTACACGAATACATAATCCTAATGTCATACAAGCCGTCGGCGAAACGCATGGCCAGGTTCTCATGTACGATAATAAAATATGTGATACCCGCTATTCGAAATCCTGTGGCGGCGTATCCGAGTTATTTGAGAATTCCTGGGAAGACGTCCCCCATCCTTACCTGCAGAAAGTAATTGATAACCATGAGATCACCGGGGATTACCGGCATGATCTGAAAGTGGAAAAAAATGCGGTGGCCTTCATCAGTAAAAATCCTGATGCATTCTGCAACACAAAGGATGAATCGGTTCTCAGCCAGGTCCTGAACGATTACGATCTGTCAAGCAGGGATTTTTTCAGATGGAAAGTGAGGTATTCCCAGCAGGAACTGTCGTCCATAATAGCCGACAGATCGGGCATTGATTTTGGAAAGATAAAAGACCTGATCCCGGTGGAAAGGGGAGAATCCGCCCGCTTGATAAAGCTTCAGGTCGTAGGGACCCGCAAAACCCTGACAATAGGCAAGGAACTTATAATCAGGAAGTGGTTAAGCAGGTCCCATCTCTACAGCTCGGCCTTCAGCATTGAAAAAAAGCAGGTTAAGGACGGGATACCGGGAGAATTCATACTGCATGGGGCCGGATGGGGACACGGGGTCGGCCTTTGCCAGATCGGAGCTGCTGTCATGGCAGAGAAAGGATATTCTCATGAAGAGATCCTGAAACACTATTTCAGGGGAGCTATAATAAGAACATATTCACAATAAAGCTGTATCATGCTAAAATCCAAGCGATCAGAGACTTCAAATGCCTGGGCATGGATCCCATCCCTGTATTTTGCCGAAGGAATCCCCTATGTGATGGTGATGACCCTCTCGGTTATTTTCTATAAAAGGATGGGCATATCCAACACTGATATTGCCCTGTATACCAGCTGGCTATATCTGCCATGGGTGATAAAACCCTTATGGAGCCCTATAGTGGATATATTGAAAACCAAGCGTTTCTGGATCGTGATCATGCAATTGTGCGTTGGGGCGGGACTGGCAGGAGTGGCCTTTACCATCCCGGTTTCAAAGTTTTTCCAGTTTACCCTGGCATTTTTCTGGCTGCTGGCCTTCAGCTCGGCAACACATGATATTGCCGCCGATGGTTTTTATATGCTTGGACTGTCAAAGCACGACCAGGCCTTTTTCGTAGGTATCCGAAGTACCTTCTACCGGCTGGCAATGCTGACCGGACAAGGATTACTGGTAATCCTAGCCGGGTATTTTGAAGCCCGGACAGGCTTGCCGGAACTTGATGTAAATGTTTCAGCCGAACCGGCCGCCCGGCTGGAAGTAACAGACTTTGATCCGAACGATATTATTACCAGGCAGGATCCTTCTTCCCTGTATTTCTTTACAAACAATGAAGTTTTCATAAGCACTGATCAAATAGAGAAAGAAAAAGCAGAGGGGATACTTGCCGAAATCGAGAACTGGAACACCGTGCATAAGTTTTATCATGACGAAAATACAGACCGGCAGGATGAGGCATCTGCGGGCTGGTGGCAAAAACATGTTTCTTCTCCTCTTGAATCCTTCCTGGAACGTGCCTTCAATACCGAAATCCCCGATCCTGAAATAAGGACAACAGGCAACATAGGGTTTACTTATTTTTACCTGAGCAGGAAACCGGATGACAATGAAACAGTAGTATTGAATTTCAGCCATGAAACGGGAGATAAAAGCATCTCCCTGGTAAGGGATTACCGCTTCGAGTTCACCGGGGACAACTGGAATATCCCTGCATTTGCCGCCATCCGTCTCGATCCGAAACTCGACAAAGTATCCACAGCAAGCTTTTCCGGGCTATCCGGGAATATCCGGTTTGCATGGACAGTTGTATTTATAAGCGTTGCAGTATTGTTCCTTATCTTCTCTATCTATCATCGTATAATGCTTCCCAGGCCTGCGGAAGACAGGTCGAGTAAAAATGAGAATGAAGCCTTTTTTAAAGAGTTTATCCGGACCTTTGCCTTGTTTTTTAAAAAGAAAGGGATAGGACTTGCCATCCTGTTCCTCCTTTGCTACCGCCTTGGTGAATCACAACTGGTAAAACTGGCTTCACCTTTCCTTCTTGATCCCCGTGAAATGAACGGACTGGGATTGACCACGGGTGACCTGGGATTGATCTATGGCACTGTAGGAGTGATCTTCCTGTTACTGGGGGGGATAATAGGGGGCATTGCTGCTTCCCGGCGGGGTTTGAAGTACTGGCTCTGGTGGATGGTGATCGCCATGAACCTGCCCAATCTTGTGTATGTATTCTTATCTTATTCCATGCCTTCCTCCCTCTGGGTGGTAGGGTCATCGGTTGCCGTGGAACAATTTGGTTACGGATTTGGTTTTACGGCCTATATGCTGTACATGATCTATATTTCCGAGGGTAAACATAAAACTGCTCATTTTGCCATAACAACCGGGTTTATGGCCCTGGGGATGATGCTACCGGGAATGATAAGCGGATGGCTGCAGGAGATAATAGGCTACCGGAATTTCTTTATCTGGGTCATGATATGCACCATCCCGGCTTTTGTGATCGTGTATTTTCTTAAAGTTGATCCCTCTTTTGGAAGAAAGACAAAAAAGGAGAATGAATAAGTCCGGATCGCAGCCTGCTTACAGATCTTTCTGGTATATCCTGTACCGCTTGTAGACCTTGCCTCCGAAGCGTTCCATCTCAGCCCTGACTTTCAGGTTGTCTTCCAGTTCAAGATGGCTGTCCATCAATTTCATCCCTGCTCTCATGGCCGATCCGACTATTGTAACCGCCAGTATGGCATCCAGTCCGGCATTCCTGTAATCCTCCCTTATAGCCCCCAGCATCAGGTTCAGCTGCCGGGTTTTTTTTGCAGCCCTCAGTACATGAAAAATCCCGAACGGGAAGAGGTAACCCCTCGATCGAATGATCCCCTTACTCATATCCGGTATGCCCAGAACAAAGGCTATATGCTCGCCCTTTCCATTCAGGATCACCTTAATGAAGCGCGGATCCAGAACAGCAATATAGCGGGCTGCAAATTCATCCATCTCCTCCGGGGTCATCGGATCGAATCCGTAAATTTCGCTGAATGTCTCATTTACAAGGCTCAGTACCGGCCGGATAAGGGCTTTAATTTGTTTTTTCCCGGTAAGTTCAACAACAGAGATATCATTCCTGGATATGGCCCTTTCTGCAACTTTGGTATAAAACGGCGGGATTTCCTCAGGAATGGGGATCTTATAGACAACCAGGTCTGTCTTCTTAGCATAACGGCTCTGTTCCATCAACTCATTCATGTATGGAAAATTGCAGGTGGTGGCCAGTGCCATGAGTTCATTAAAACCTTCTATGAGAAATCCCTGCGGGTCTTTATCGGAGAATCCCAGGGGACCCACAAGACGGGTCATCCCTTTTGACCTGGCCCAGTCCTCCACTGCGGAAAGCAGGGCAGCAGCGACATCCGGCTGGTTCCAGCATTCCAGGAAAGAAAAACGGCCGTGGTTTTCATTGTGCGTTTTGTTGTACCTGTGATTGATGATCCCCATGATCCTGCCTGTGAGCCTGTCCCCCCGGTAAGCAAGCATCAGAATGGCATCGCAGTATTTAAAAGACTTGTTTTTTGAAGGATTGAAAAACTGGTTATCGTCCATGTAAAGGGGGGGTACCCAGTTGGAGTGGTCTTTGTGTATCTTTGCAGGAAGGTGAATAAACCTGCGCAGATCCTTCTTCCCGCTGACAGTAACGATGCGTATTTCCATCAATGCCGTTTCAGAACACTACCGGGTTCTGCGAAACTGGATCAGGGGTAGTGTATAATTAATCTGGAGTAAATAAACTCATTTTTTTTGAATTAGATACAAACAGGGATCTCACAGGAAGTCAGTGGACGTAATCACTATGCCAGGATCTCCTGTTTTCGTCGATGCAGCACCCTGATTGGAAAACAACTTAATGGATTGGGGATAGTATATTTTCAGCATTCTGAAAGTGTACAAAATTTAAGACATTTTGACCTGTTTTGTATTAAATCCAGTACATTTTTGGAGACAGGGAAAATAGCTATTATTGAACCTGACATTCCCGGAAATTTCTGCGCATATTTTATAATAAAACCCATCCTCATGGTCAGGCCAGGATCTCAAGTACTCCCGACCAGGAAAACACATATCCGCCATGGGCTTCGGCCGGGAATTCGGCCGGGAATTCGGCCGGGACTTCCTGTGATGGCAGGGCACCGGATTTCCCGCGTGAGGACCGCAGGGATATGGAAGCAAGGATTCCCCTCCTGCGGGAGAATTTTCTGTCCTCAGGAGCTTTCATAACAGGCGGCGCTTCCGGTATTGCCATATCCTCACCCATAAGTTCCTCTTCATCATCAATTTCTTTCCTGAGTTCTTCCTTCCTGAGTTCTTCCTTCCTGGGTTCTTCCTTCCTGGGTTCATCTTCCACGGGTTCAGCGGTTCTTCCAGTTTTAAAGGGGATGAGCCCGGAGAGCCTTTCAATCATTTTTTCAAGTTCGGGATGGGATATCTCTGTCCTGATCTCGATCAGCAGTTCCAGTATCCTGCTGAGCAGCTTATCATCCGAAACACGAACATTGAATATGGAATAGCTGGTATCGGAATAGGAATAATTACCCTCCCCGAACACTATCGGGGCATTAAAGCCCAGCATGTCGCTCCTCATGACCCTCAGGTCATCGCGGATGGTGCGTTCCGACACGGTCTTGTAAATGCCCCTGTACTCGCCCAGGGAATCCGAACAGGCTTCTATAAGATCCTGGATGCTCCATTGACGGTGGCCGTTAGAAAGGCACCTGTCTATGGTCTTGTAGCGGATCAGTGCATTTAAATTAGCCGGCATCCTTAACTTTTTTTCCCAATGCAGAAAGACTGCAAGGGGGGTAAATATATTTGGTAATAATAAATATAGTCAAATACTTACTAAAATTAATCAAAATGAAAGCACTGAGAAAACATTTAACAACGATAGAAAACCTTGGTATCGTACAGTTCGAAACCCTGGAAGATGCCGGTTTCGGATTCAGACCGGCCGGACCGGCTATAGAATCCGGAGGCTTGATCATTAAGGAATCCGCCCGGGAAGGGGTGGTGAACAGCCTGCTGGCCATCAATGAAACCCCTGATTTTTTACTGCTTACGGATATGGATATACTTAAGGGAGCCAAACAGAACAGGGTAGTGAATTCATCCGTACTGATAGCACCGGAAAGTAAAACGGGTATCGACGTATCCTGCGTGGAAAGGCTGCGCTGGGACTATACCTCACCCACTTTCAAAATGAGCGATAACAGTATGGACCCGGGCATGCGTTCTGCCAAGGCCGCCTCGGTAAACCAGGAAGCAGAAGGTATGATGAAGGGGGAATCCACCCAGAGCAGGATGTGGGGCATGATCACCAGTAAAATTGCATGCAGGGGATCCTCCAACCCTACCGAGGATTATGAGAAGGAACTTGAAGAAGAACGTGTTAAAAACGAGTCATTCAGGAAAATCGATGTTCATGCTGACTGCAACGCAATGATGGTCTTTGTGGACAAAAAGATCGTAGCACTCGATCTGTTTGGTAACAGGGAAGCATATGGTTTTTATTTTCCCGGACTCAGGGATGCTGCTTTTCAGTTGATGGGAAACGCTCCTGCAGATGAACTTATAGCTGAAGCAGAAGCCTTCTACAGGCTGGATGAGTATCTCGATGAAGTAGAGCTTAACCTGAAGCTGTCAGATGTGGTAAACGGGATAGGAACCGTCCGGAGGGATACCAGGGAAAAGAACCCCGGTTTCGAACTTAGCTACCGTCAAAAGCCCGTTCACCTTGCTTCATTCGTGCTGCAGTAGATCAGGCCATCCAGTGCAGGTTGTGGTGGGCCATTGCCAGGATGGACCGGGTTTCGACCCCGTACGGACAGGCTGATTCGCAGTATCCCGGACAGTCATTGCATAATTCATGGGGCCTGCCACCCGGGAGCTTTGCATATTTCTTCATGGCTTCCCGCTCCCGCTTTTTCACTGAAAAATAATAATTATACCGCATGATGGTTCCTACGGGCAGGTGGTGCGGACAGGCAGATTCACACTGATTGCATCCTATGCGGCAATTCAGGTGGCCGAATGCCTCTTTGTAATTATCCAGCATGGCGGACTCCTTGGGAGTTAGCCTTTGTCCGGATAAACCGATCAATGTATTAACATCATTGAAATTAGCAAACTGATAGAGGATGGTCCCCACATCCGGATTCGATAACACGAACTTTGTTGCTGCCAGCATCATCTGATCATCCGTAACCGCTCCGAATCCCCTGAAATATTCGCGGCCCTCCTCGGTCATGGCTTTGAATTTATCATAAAACCGGACCGTATATTCATTGGGCTCCTCTCCGGCCTCTTCGGCCTTTTTGATCCTCTCGTCAAGCATAATATACAGCTGGACCGGATTGGATTTTATAACGGAAATCCCTATGCCCTTCTCCCCGCAGGCTTTCATCACTTTACCGGCCATGTCTGCATTCATAAAATTGTAGGCCATCTGGATGTGATCAAACCTGCCATCCTCAAGAGCAGCAGTCAGCACTGTTTCAAGGTTCTCTTCCGGATTCAGCAGGTGGTTGTTGCCGTGACAGGAAAGGCCGACGTACTTCACCCTTCCTTCCTGTTTCAGCTGCTGGGCAGCGGAATGGAAGGCTTCATCAGTAACGATCCTCGAGTTTTCTGCGCTGTGAATGCCCATGCAGTCGATATAGTCTGTTTCCAGTCGATCGAGAGCCTGCCTCATCCTGTTAAGGACCTCTTCCCTGGAGCCGAAATCTGTATCAGTATAGATCTTGTCCATAATGAAAATCTTCTTCCTGTCATAATCTTTCAGCACCTTTGCTATCATCCTTTCATTGTTCCCGTTGCCATACTGCTCACCGGTATCGATATAATTTACTCCTGAATCAAGCAGGAGTTTTAATACAGCCTCGCTGGAGGGCGACCCACTGGATATATCGGATACCCTGAATCCTGTCCGGCCCAGGGTCCGGTACTCCATGATTTTAGGTTTTTCTTCAAGCTTCAGTCCTGATCCGGGAAGTACGGGTTTTCCGGCGGCAAGTCCGGCCCCCATTATCCCCAGCGAAGACCGTTCAATGAACCTGCGGCGGTTGAATTTTGATGTAGACATAATGCAGCATGCTATTTGGTTAGATATGTTTCATTCATTTTACAACATAATGTTACGAATTATCGTCTTAAAACCTTAACCTCAGGAGGAACAAACATACTTATTTGTTGCCAATCCAAATAAGTGAGCACATCATGGATACTATGAGGACAATCCTTTCTACAACTCTCTTATTGAGCATATTACTGACTCACTCATTTGCCCGGGAACAGCTGGTACCGAAAATTCTAAGCTCTTGTGTCAGATCTTGTCCCGGAATGTCCTCAGGAAGGTTTCAAAAGACATCACAGCCAGGTCTGCGGCTGAATAGCCTCTGGTATTCCGGCTTATTATCACACCAATTTTTTTATTAGTCAATGCAGAATAATATTGTATGGCATCTTCAAAGTCCTTGAATCTTGAATTCAGGGCGGATCTGATAACCGTTTCATCTACCTTTATAATATGAAGGAACCCTGTTAGTGCCACGAGTGTTGAAATCACCTGTTTTTGACTGGAATATTTCTGTTGTTCTTTTCAGGGCAGGACCTCTGCCACAACATAGCTGCTGCCTCCGATAAAGATGAGATCATCGGGACCCGCATTTTCCCGGGCGGTGGCCAGGGCTGCTGCTGGTGAATCATAGACATTTCCTGACAGTCCATAAGCTTCGGCTGCTTTGGCCAGGATTCCGGACTCCATGGCACGGGGTATATCCGCCCTGGTAAAATAATATACAGCTTCTTCCGGCAGTAGCTGAACCAGGCTTTCTGCCTGTTTATCGGCTACCATGCCAAAAACTATATGCAGTTTTTTGTGGGGGGTCTGCCTGATCTGTTCCAGGACCAGCAACAAACCTTCTTCATTATGGGCTGTGTCACAGACTATTAACGGATTATTTCCTATAATCTCCCACCGGCCCCTCAAGCCTGTGACCTCAGCTACCCTCAGCAATCCTGACCTGATATCCCTCTCCCCGATCAGAAGTCCCTGTTTCTTCAGTTCTTCGAGTACTCCCAAAACCGTTACAAGGTTTTTTTGCTGGTATTCTCCCTTCAGATCGAGTTGCAGATCCTTATAATGGAGTCTTCCGTTCTTATGGATATTCATGGACTGCCGGCCATCCATGGTCATCATTCCATAATCCACAGAATACATGCCGTCTGCGAAAGAAATGGGTGAACTGGTTGATGCAGCCCTTTCGATAAAGACCTCCCTGACACCGGGCCGGGTCTCTCCTACCACCACTGGTATATCAGCCTTAATGATCCCTGCCTTCTCTCCGGCTATCTTCTCTGGGGTATCACCCAGGTACAGTGTATGGTCCTTCCCTATATTGGTGATCACAGAAACCAGCGGGACAAGTATGTTGGTGGAGTCCAGCCTCCCTCCCATGCCTGTTTCCACCACCGCGATATCGACCCCGGATGCGGCGAAATAACTGAATGCCATGGCTACGGTGATCTCAAAAAAGGAAGGCTCCAATTCTTCGATCAGGGCGCGGTGATCCTCCACAAAAGCGGTAACCGCCTCCTCTTCGATACACTGCCCGTTCACCCTTATCCGTTCCCTGAAATCCTTCAGGTGGGGGGATGTATAGAGGCCTGTCACAAAACCGGCTTCCTGTAATATGGCTGCCATCATATGCGCAACCGACCCCTTTCCGTTGGTCCCGGCCACATGTATGCTGCTGAAATTCTTGTGAGGGTGCCCCATGTGGCGGTCCAGCACCACCGTATTGTTCAGGTTTGCCT
>CAZILN010000196.1:0-3397 GCA_964540005.1 uncultured Bacteroidaceae bacterium
GCCATATTTTCCATTTGAATTCCTCGCCGCTCTCAAAGCCATTGTCTGCAGAGGATTCCTTGCCCCAGGCAGTTACGGACGTATTTGTACCGTTCCATCTTGCATATCCGCCGCATGCCGGTACTCCTGCTGAATCATAGAAGACACCGATACAGTCACCCGGTGAGACCGGATTGTCACCTATAGTTATTGCTGCCGAAACGGGTAATAAAATACAATGATTCTGACCGGTATTTGTATAAAACCAGGGAGGCAGCAGGGAGCTGAGAACTGTGTAGGAAAATGTCCCGGAAACAGTAAGATTGCCACCGGTATCCGTGACCTCGATCCAGTAGTCTATCGTCGCAGCTGCATCGGCTGACGGGATCGGACTGGCAGTCTTATATACTGAATCACTACTTAACACAAGATTTATCCTATATACAGAATCAACATATTCTTTTCTCCAGTATAAGGATGCAGATTCTATGACTGAAGGGGATGTTATGATAACGGAAACTTCTACAACATCTTTGTCAGTCGGATATAATGGCTGCTGGATGAAAGAGCTTATTTCAGGGGCCTGCCCGGCACTGATGCTGGAAAGGGCCTGTAAACCACTGATACCGTTTGCTTGAAAGGTGCCTGTGTTTGGGAATCCACTTGTCAGGTAGGTTGCTTCGAGATCGTAAACACTGTTGTCAATCGCCCGCCATATTTTCCACTGGAATTCTTCATTGGCCTGAAACCCGTTATCCTGGCCTGGTTCACTGCCCCAGGCAGTGAGGGTTGTAGTGTTTCCGTCCCACATAACGGATCCGGCACAGGCAGGTGTTCCAAGGGAATCAAAGAAAATCCCAAGATAATCGCCATAAGAGACAGGAGTTTCACCGATCTTAATACTGGTAGTATTCTGGATCAGGATGATGTGATTGATGCCCGTGTTTTCACAGGACCAGGGGGGCTGTCCTTTCAGGTCAGCACCCCCGATAAAATAAAGAAGTGATAACAGTAATAAATAAAGATATTCTGGTTTTGGTTTCATTGTTCAATGCTGATTAGAGATCATGCCCGGACCTGGTTTAATTACTTCTGTATAATCATCGATTTAACTGATATATACTCCTCCGACATCATTTTATAGAGGTAGATACCAGGTTCGTACTTATCTGCATTAAACCTTAGGGTATGCACCCCGGGAGCATACTCACTGTAGACCAGTTCTTCGATCTTTTTGCCCATCAGATTGTATATATCGATCCGGACCACCGATCTTTCAGGGATACTGAATCGTATTTCAGTCTGACCGGCAAACGGGTTCGGCCGGTTCTGGAATAAGGAGTATTCCGTACCCGCCATATCCGGGATCATTGCTGATACCATACTGCTTATTATCTGGATACCGTTTGTTTCAAACAATCCGGTTCCCTGCTGGTACCGGACTCCGGCCAGAAGATAACCATCTTTCCTGTCCTGTTTGTGTATTTTTAGGCGTATGGGTTCTCCTTCATAGAAACCATCCTTTTCCGGTGTCCCCGGGTCATCCCCCCAGACAGACAGAGCCATATTCCCTTCATGATATGTTTGCTGTCCGTTAACATTTCCATCCGGATCAACAACCAGGATCCGGTCACCCTCCTGCATTATTGACGAAACAATACCGGCAGGAATACCAAGTGTCATATTCCGGTCAGTTCTCTGAAAAGGATATACTATTCCTGTTGAACCAGCAGATACATTTGCATATTCACTCTTTCCGGAATTATTAGAGGAATAGAAAAGGGTTCTTTCGGATTCCATCTTGATCTGGTAGCCTTCACCCGGTACCAGGTTATCGATCTGGTCCACATAATAATCGGGCCAGTAAACACGGCCGGCTTCATCCTTAACTATTGTGATGTAACCCGATACTGATGAAAACTCGGAAGCAATGGGAGAGGGACTTTTTCTTAAATACCCGATAAGGCTCCAGCCTTCAGATAACACAACGGGAGTTGATTGCGGGAGGACAGCAAGGCCCTGCACTGTGATGCTGTTATCATTCAGCATTTTAACCTGGTATCCCTTGGCTATGGTCAGGTTATTAATGTTGTCCACGTCATATTCCGGCCAGTACACATTCCCGTTGCCATCTTTGACTATAATGATATCTGATACCACATCGGAAAGAACCTCTTCGATGGCAGGATCTGCCGGGTCAATATAGGTGGATATGATATTCCAGCCTTTATTCAGCATTATTAATTGTGTGTCGTACTCTTTCAGCCAGACAGTGATTTCATGGGCATCAGTATTTCCGTCCTCATCAGTTGCAATGGCCTTAATTGTGTGCGCACCGGTTGTCAGTCCGGCCGTATTCCAGCTGTAGCTGTAGGGTGCCAGGTTATCGGTGGATTTTAATGAGTTATCAATCAGGAATTCAACACTGGTCAACGGCTGTAGCGCTGTAACATCTGCAGTTATTTCTAGTATAGTTCCTGTAATTATTTCAGCCTCATCCTTAACAGATTCAATAACCACAATAATAGGGTTATCAGCCAGTGAATCATTGATCCTGATCGGGATACTCCACATCATTTTTATGCCGCCGTTTTCCCAGTTTGATCCCTCTTCGCCATTTACATAACCAGTTACGATTAATTCAAGATCAATTGCATAAGTTTCGGTTCCGTTGTGGCTGAAAACGAAATCTTCTTCGGGGTAAGCATAATTGTAGGCTGAAATTGGCTGTTGCAACTGGTTGGTTACATTATAAGGGTACGTATCATATACAATTCCGGTAGATCCTACCACATCATCCCATATCTCGATATCATCCTGGGCTGATCTCAATTGTCCATTGACCGAATAGATCTCCCAGGGACTTAAATTCACGATCCAGGGGGCAATTTCAATGCTTTCCCCTGCTTCGGCAATTCCATCATCATCTCCCTTGCTGTCGGGATGATCATCGTCATCCAGGGCAATATGTACCAATGAAAATACCGGGAGATTAAAACTATAGGCACTCTGTCCCTTTTCGTATATCCCATCATAAACTGTTAGTGTGAAATAAATGACCGCTTCCGGCAGTTCATCATCCAGTTGAATTTCAAACTCATCACCTGACCAGCCAAATTCCAGGCTTTTAATATTATTAAAACTGCCGTAAGGATCTGTGATGGTAATATAATCGGCATTTGATGATATTTCTCCATAAAGGTTATTAAGGTTTTGAGTATAATTGTTATATGCATTAAGCTTAAACCGTACTTTTTCACCGGGTTTAATTAAATTCTCAGGATTCTCAGGATTGGGAATGACATCATGATACAGTTCGATTCTTGAATAACTTAGCTTTTGGGTTATATCCCAATCACCAGGTCCCCCTATCTGTTCACCATTCTCCAGTGTAAAAGGCAGTTTCCATTTTATGATC
>CAZILN010000197.1:0-4376 GCA_964540005.1 uncultured Bacteroidaceae bacterium
ACAAGACCTTTAGCCCTGTCTGCTGCCTTTAGTATCTGCATGACATCATCGGTGACAGGATTGTCCTCAGGTAAGTCTTTCAGGGCAATATCCGAATGGCCGATGATAGTGGTCAGGATGTTGTTAAAGTCATGCGCAATACCTCCGGCCAGGGTTCCTATTGTCTCCATTTTTTGTGCCTGCTGAAGGTAGGTCTGTATCTTGGATTCCTCGGTAATGTCCCTTGATACAACTACATAATTAGTTATATCGTCCGTGGTATTTCTGATAGTTGATATACTGGTATATGCTTTTACTGTCCGGTTATCTTTAGCCTTAATATTTACCTGGCCGCTCCAGAAACGATCGTTCCAAATGGTTTCTCTGATCTCGAGTAACTCATTCTTATTAAAATCAGCAAAAACGACAGAAGAGTAACTCCGGCCAATAATTTCCTTATGCTCATAGCCTGTTGACTCCATGAATGCGTTGTTTGCATATTCCAGATTGCCTTCAACATCGGTAATCAGGATGAGTTCAGCCGATTGTTCAATAGCCGTGACCAGCTGTTTCTGAACCTGGGCGGTTCTTACTTTTTCGGTAATATCCTGTATGAAAAACTGGTAGAAAGTTTCACCTTTAAGCCTGAAACTGGTAATGCTGACCTGGCATAAGAATTCCTGACCGTTCAGTTTCTTAAATGTCCATTCAAATGAGATCTCTGGTTCCTTTGCTGCCTGTTTCACTATTTGCGATGCCTTTTTCTTTGAATCAGACCCATCGGGTTGTGCATCTGCAGAAAAGAAAAAAGGTTCCCTGCCGAGTATTTTTTTTCTGGAATATCCAAAATATTCGGATGCCCTGTTATTACAAGCCTGTATGGTGTTGTCCTTTACCAGCAGGATCCCCTCAACTGCATGATCAAACAGCATCCTGTATTTTGCCTCGTTGTCAATAAGGGCTTCTTCAGCCTTCTGCCTGTCTGTGATATCCATGGTGTCAACAACAGTATGGGAGATCTCATCACCCTTATCTTTATAAGGATAGAAAGTCACTTCAAAGCATCTCAATCCTAAATTGGGCACTTCAAACCATGCCTGGTATCTGACAACATTGTCGGAGAAGCTTTTATCGAAGTTTTGTTTAATATATTTTTCAAAAACATTTTTTCCCCACAGTTCGGCCAGGGATTTCCCGATTACCTGGTCCCTGACAAGGTTATGGGCCCGGCAGAATGCATCATTTACTGCCTCATAAATATAATCTTTGTCAACCAGGCTGAACATTGATTTTGAAGTATTGATAATAAAATCATACTTTCTCCTGAGGTTTTCTTCTTTAAGCCGTCTGGCTCTTTCTTTTGTTTCGAGCAATGCCCTCCGGATAGAAGGGATCAACCGCCCGATCCGTTGTTTTAATATATAGTCAGTGGCACCTTCCTTTAAAAGATCAACAGCTATTTCCTCTCCCATGACTCCAGATAAAACAATGAAAGGGATATCACTGAATTCCGCCTTTACCAGGGCAAGGGCTTCTGGTCCATTAAAAGCGGGAAGGGAATAATCTGACAGGATAATATCTATATCAGCAAAGCTCAGGGTGTTGAGGAAATCCCTGCGGTTATTCACATGGTACAGTTTATAATCAATTTTTTCTTCTTCAAAAAGCTGGTTAACCAGTTCAACATCAATCTCGGAATCTTCCAGGTATAATACCTTAAGTTTGGCCATTTGGTATTGGGATTATAAGGAATAAATTTTTATACGTATTTTTTCCTGTTTGGTTTGAATAAAGTAAGATTATAGGTGGGGCAGGGTAAAACAGAAAGTGGCTCCCCTATTCAATTCTGATTTTGCCCAGACTTTCCCTCCGTGACGGGTAATGATCCGTTTAACAATGGCAAGCCCGATGCCGGTTCCTTCAAAATCAGTCTCATCATGCAGGCGTTGAAAGACCCCGAACAACTTTTCTTCATATTTCATATCGAATCCGGCCCCGTTATCTTTTATGCATACAGTATCCTCTCCGGCACAGGATTTCATGCTTATCTCAATCCTGGCTTTTTTCTTTCTGGCAGTATATTTAACAGCATTGGAAACCAGGTTGATCATCACCTGCCTCAGCAGGTTGGGGTCGGCCCTGACAGTTCCCAGATCTGAATATACATACTGGATATCCCGTCCAATGGTATCTTCTTTAAACTCTGATATAACTTCTCTGAGGAGAATGTTCATATTAATTTTAATCAGCCTCATTTCAGCCATACTTGTCCGGGAAAGGCCCAGAAGGTCATTGATCAATTCATTCATCTTTCTGTTAGCCGAGTGGATATTCTGCAGATACTCACGGCACTTATCATCAAGTTTATGCAGTGTTCTCTTTTCCAGGAGTTCAGTATAACTCTCGATGTGGCGTAGCGGGGCCCTCAAATCATGAGAAACAGAATAAGAGAAGGATTCCAGTTCCTTGTTTGCTGCCTCAAGCTGAAAGGTCCTCTGAGTGACTTTTTTTTCAAGATTCCTGTTCAGGTTTTGTATTTTTGCTTCAGCTTTTTTCCTTTCAGTAATATCCCGAACGATACCTTGTACAATGGCTTTGTCAATCGGGATGATGCTTGAACTGATCTCAACATCTATTACTGACCCATCCGATTTCCTGAATTGTGATATCTTATAATAACTGCCTTCATGTTCAACTTTGTCCAGTGCTCTGGGCACTTCATCCAATATTTCAGGAGGATGTAAATCCATAATTTTCATCCTCAGCAGCTCCTGTTTGGAATATCTAATCATTTCACAGGCCCTGATATTAACATCCAGAATTTTCCCATCCAGGTCATGTATTAAAATGGCATCATTGGAATTATCATAGAGGAGTTTGTACTTTTCCTCACTGAGATGGAGGGCTGTGTCAAGAATTTTCTCATCTGTAATATCCTCAACAACTCCTTCGTACCATAGAATGTTACCCGACTCATCGTAATTTAGCCTGGCGCTTTCTCTCACAAATATCTTGCTCTTATCCTTTTTTAACCAGGCCGTCTCAAATCCGTTTATCTCACCCTTCTCCTCAAGTATTTCTCTGAACTGTTTCCTGTTTTCGATGTAATCCTTCATCAGATCTTCCAGGTTTCTTTTCTGCAGTTCTTTCAGGGAGTTGAAACCAAGCATTTCCAGTACCTTCTTATTGGCGTAAAGGATTAAACCGTCAGGTTCGGTAACGTATATACCGACCGGACTGTTTTCAAACAGCTTATGAAAATGCAATTCCTGATCTTTCAAAGTGGAAATTTTTGTTAGTTGATATTTACCGGTTTCGTTCTATAGTCTACCTATTACTATACATTTCTTCTATCATTAAAGAGATCGATATGCAGACGGGGGGCATAACGCCATCCGTTTTCTATGGCCATTCTTGCTGTCATTTCTGATGTTTTCTGAAGTTGCAGGCTGTTAGTACCCACAGGCATTAGCAAAATATCTTCCTGGCGTACGAAATTGAGATGAGCCAGGAAATCTTTCTTTATCTCATCAATATCCTGTTCTGACGAAACAACAAACTTTAGCTGAAAGTCCTTGTTCCTTTTTTTATCCGCCCTGACATCCGGCTGATCACCATAGTAAGATTTCAGATTCATACAGGCATTAATATATTGCTGAAGGGTTTTCAGGTTGCGTCTTGTTTTTTTGTGATCCCTTATGTACTCCTGGCTTACCGCCTTGTTCATCATACTATTCTTTTTCCTGTTGGGTTCTGAATTTTGCAGTTTGGGGGACACAGAAAACAGGTCAACCCATTCCGAGAGCTGTGGTATAAAACTTACGCCATTGGTTTCCAGGGTAATATGAAGATCCAGTTCGGATTTAACGGCTTTTGTCAGGGCAAGCAGGGCAAAGGGTTGCATGGTTGGTTCCCCGCCTGATATTACCAGGTGCCTGATATTACCCTGGTTATGTTTCAGTACTGAAACAATATCTTTTACTTCCCATTCTTCTGTTTCTTCAGCCTGATGTGAAGCATAGGGTGTATCGCAGATACTTATTTCACCGTCCTCAGTCTGCCATACACACCTGAGATTGCAGCCGCTGGTCCTGATAAACAAAGCCGGGATCCCGGCAAGCTTTCCCTCTCCCTGTATGGTCCCCGGGAATTTGAATCCTGTGGCGGGCCGGGAGCTAAGACTCTTTCCCTCCTTATCCCTGCATACAGGAAATATACCATCAGGAACCAGCGTAATTTTCATGAGAAAATATTTTAGTTAATAAATTGGCCTCGTGTAACCGCTTCGCTCTCTCATGAAAAATTTAATCATTTCCTTTTGTGAAAAAAATGATTAATTTTTTCATGTTCGTTTCACAGGAATAAAATCCCGGGGATGATGTCCCGGCCCGAAGGCA
>CAZILN010000198.1:0-2514 GCA_964540005.1 uncultured Bacteroidaceae bacterium
CACCCTTTTTTGCTGTATACCTTCTTACTCCTTCCAGTATCTGGGTTACCATCAAGGTGTCTAAACCCGTTACTGTGTGTCTGCCATGAAGTTCGGTGCAACCTATAGGTATAAAAAGCACATCATTCTTCTTACGGTTCTCCACAGCATCTTTACGGATGGTATTCTGGATATAAGTTCCAGGTTTCCCAAGCTCCGATGGCGTCGGGATTTCATATTCATCAAGGATTTGAGAAATTTCCTCATCAGAAGCTTCCCATATTCTCTTTTTCATCCGGCCAACAGTAGTGTCTTCGAAAAAGAGGTCTTTCACATTAGTACTAAGCCATGTCATAATATACTCCTTTCTTTAGTTAGTTCTTATTCAAAGTTAGTAATTGTAATTTTTACTTCATTGCGGTCGGTTTGCAGCATAACGCAATTTTTCTCCACTTCGTCCAGCTTGATCTGTTTGGTGATCATAGGGGAAACGTCCATGCCTGCCGACATCGAGCTGATCACGTTCGGGAAAGTCCCGTGGCCTGAATGACCCTGTGAACCTACGACGCTGGCACGACGGACCTGCAGGACTTCTCCGTTCAGCGGGATACGGTCATCAGCACGCGCAACAACAACGACTGTTGCATTCACTGTCCGGCCCTCCCAGATTATTTTTTCTACATCAGACCATACGACACTGGGTAAGCCTGTTGCCTCCAGAATGAGATCTGCACCTGCTCCCCCTGTGATCTCCAGTACCGTATCTGCCACATTAACTTCCATGGGGTTGATTGCATGTGTTGCACCCATGGAAAGAGCCATATCCCTTCGCGATGCTGAGGGTTCTGATAGTATAACAGAAGTAGCTCCGGCCTTTCTTAAAATTGCGCAGGCAGCAGCTCCAATAGGTCCGCCACCAAGTATCACAACATGCTGTCCCGGACGAATTCCGCCACCACGTTCAATTACGGCATTATAGGCAACCGAAGTAGGTTCAACAAGACTGCCAAGCAGCCACATTTTTTCCTCACCGTATGTTTCGCGCAAAGCTTCGATGCTCCAGCAATAACGGGCATTCATTTTTATGTACTTTGCATAGGCACCGTCGATCGAAAAACCTATTTCCTCAAGGTTCTCACAATGGTTAGGATAGCCATCGGCACATGGCTTGCAGTAAGCACACCATATCATTTCTTCAGCGCAAACTGCTTCACCTATTTCATATTTTTTACCGGTCCGTTTATTTATTGCATTTTCACCCGCCTCCACTACCCTGCCGGAAAATTCGTGTCCAAGTGTGCACGGAAAAGCAGTTAATCCGGGATAGAAAATGTATCCATCATCATCGGCCTGCCTCATGTGTACATCACTTCCGCAAATACCGCAGGCTTTCACTTCAATCAAAACATCATCCGGACCGGGTACAGGTATGTCCTTTTCCTGCAATTCAATGCGCGGATTCCTCCATACTTTGCTTCCCAGGTAGGTCAGCTTGCCCTCGATATCTCTTGAGCCCAGTTTGAAATCAGGTCTGGGATCCCAATCTGCCAGGAGACAATAGGTTTTCATTTTTTTTGTTCTTTCGATTTTTGTTTCCATTGGTTTGTAGTATTTAATTTATTATACCTAACTATTAGTTAATTGAGCATTCCCTGGTCAACCAGTTCATACTTTTTATTATCGTAATTCAGCCTGTAGGTCTCATAACTGAGATTTTTCCCACTTACATTGATTTTAACGAATGTACTGCGTGCACCCATGTCCCCGATTCCCCTGGAATGTCCTGCATCGATATGCCAGAGTTTATTAATCTTGACAATACTGTAGTTATGGGTATGACCGACTATGTATGAGTCTACATTATATTCCTGCATAAGGTTCACAAAACGATCCCTGTTTTCAGGATACTGGTTCAGACAATCATATGTGTGCCTGAATCGTTGATTTTCAATGTCAGGAAACGGGTATGCAGGTTCATGACCAAGAACAAAGATATTTTCCTTCAGCGTCCCTTTCAGATCTTCTTCCAGCCAGTAATATAAAAAATCCGGGATATTTCCATCAGAGCCGTAATCACTCGTATCCGTACTGTATTGATTCAGAACGACAAAGTGAGTGTTGCCGTAATCAAAAGAATAGGTGGTTTCGATACAATGGCCTGGACCCAGGTTGACAATGTTGGGCAGTGAGTTCCCGTTCTTATTATAATTTCTCAACCATTCCAGATCCTTGGTGCTTTCCAATTCATGATTTCCAACAACGGGGTACCAGATCATATCCGGATCTGCATATTTCCGAATGGTATAGAAAACAGAATCCGGAGGATCAATATCTCCCGGGGAAATCATAAACCGGATATCATCAAGCTGAGCAATCGCTTCACACGCACCCCTGAAATACCTTGCATCATCCCCGGTATAACCCCTCATATCAGCAGTAAGGACGAATGAAAAAGAATCATTGGTTTCTTTTTCTGTCATGCAGGCTGAACAAAGTATGCAGGCTGATATTACAAACAATAGTCTCATAATCAAT
>CAZILN010000199.1:0-9892 GCA_964540005.1 uncultured Bacteroidaceae bacterium
ATACCTGTCATAGCCTTAACCGCCACAACCATGAAAAGTGATGCTGAGGAAATAGCAAAGATTTTTGACGGTTATCTCAGGAAACCAGTATCGAAATTAGCTCTTATATCAGAACTGAGCAAGTATCTGCCATATTCTGAATCTAAAGAGGACAGACCAGAATCAACGTTACACCGGAAAAGTTTTCTGTCTGAAATCGAACAGACAATCTCACAGGGGAATGGCCTGTCGGCTGAGTTCTGTGAGTACTTTACACTGGAGATTGTTCCCCAGTACCGGGCCCTGTTGAAAAACAGGTCAAGCAGGGGAATGAAAAAATTTGCGGATATGTTGTCTGAGGCAGGCGATCAATACAGTCTCGATTTCATAGAGGCTTTTGGAAGTGAATTGCGTGAGCACCTTAAGTCATTTAATGTACAGAAGATTAATTCCAAGCTGTCAGATTTTCAGGAGATGACTGATTTGATTAGTAAGTATAAAAAGAGCGATATTAAAAGTAATGCGGTGAAGACCCCAAAATAAGTATATAAAAGATGATTCAGAAAAACGAAATACAACCCAGTGTCCTTATAGTTGATGATATCGCTGAGAACATACAGGTCCTTGGAAACATACTCGATGAAAAGGATATCGAGTTCAGTTATGCCACCAATGGCAGGGAGGCCCTGGAAGCCGTGTCATACTCCAAACCGGATCTCATTCTGCTTGATGTAAATATGCCCGGAATGTCGGGATTTGAAGTTTGTAAGAAACTTAAGGAAGCTGCTGAAACAAAGGACATTCCTGTCATATTCCTGACAGCCAAAACCGAACCCGAAGATATCCTTGAGGGATTTGCCATAGGCGGAGTAGATTACATATGCAAACCGTTCAACTCCAAAGAACTGATTTCGAGGGTGAAAACTCACCTGGAGTTAAGCATGTCAAAACAAATCATGGCAAACCAGAACCAGGAGTTATACAAATTAAACACAGAACTAAAAGAAATTGTGGCCACTAAGGACAAATTCTTTTCCATCATCGCACATGATCTGAAGGAACCATTTAATACCATGATAGGATTCTCGGATTTACTGCTGAAGACAATTGACCAGAAGGAACCTGCACAGATAAAGGAAATGGTAAGACATATTTTCAACTCATCGATGCACGGTTTCGAACTGCTCAACAACCTTCTTGAATGGTCCAGGTCACAAACTGGCAGGATTGAGTTCAAGCCTGAAAGCGTGAGGATCAGGGAAGTTATCTCAGGCGTGACCGGATTATTAAAGGAAACTGCAGATAAAAAGAAAATTGAATTATCCATTATCGATGAAAACGATCTTACAGTATGGGCCGACAGTAAAATGGTTGAGACGGTATTAAGAAACCTGGTAACCAACGCTTTGAAATTTACCCGGCCCGAAGGGAAGATCATTATTAGATGCATGGATAATCAGGATGATGCCAGGTTATCGGTGGAGGATAACGGAGTAGGCATGGGGAAGGAACAGCTGGAGAATCTTTTCAGGATAGATACCCACTTCAGTACACCCGGGACTGAAAATGAACGTGGTACAGGCCTGGGTCTCCTGCTCAGCAGGGAATTTATAGAGAGGCATGGCGGTGAGATCCGGGTTGAGAGTGAACCGGGTAAAGGAAGTACATTCAGTTTTACCCTTCCAAAGCACAAATCTTACTCAGAGCACTTGCAGGAATGAATCAAAAATATGGTAACAAAGGTACTTCCAGGACAAGCATTGTTACCAATGAAATTTAATAATTCAGAACATGGTAAAACTTGTTAATTGTTTCATATTTAGCATAGTATTAGCTTTCTCTGTTTTTGTTTCCGGACAGGAATGTGTGGATTTCCATAAAAAAGCAGATTGTTCTATGGATAAGCAGAAAGGCTACAAGATATACAGCCAGTCCAAAAGTTCTGAGATTTCAGTTAACGAAATACTTGAATTTAACATAGTTTTTTACGGCCAGAAGGAGTATATTTTTTCCTTCTGTACCAGCAGTCACCTCTATCCTGTCCATTTCAGGCTCATTGACCCGGGTACAAAGGATGTCCTTTACGATAATGAGGACGACAGGTACATCGGATCAATCGGGATAGGATTCGACGTTACAAAAACTCTTTTGGTTGAGATTAAGGTATTGTCCCAAACTGCCAATACGGATGACCAGAAAAATAATCCCGGGTGCCTGGGTTTGATGCTGCAATATAAGAGTTATTAAACTTTCTGAACAATGAAACTGATAAAACTGTCTTTTCCCCTGATTCTTGCTCTGATGGCAATTGCCGATATTGCCAGTTCACAGGATAAAAACTTCAAACAGGTCTTTTTGGAAGCCGGGGATTGCATCCTGACTGAAGATTTCACCAGAGCCTCCTACTACTATGAAAGTCTGCTGAAAAACGATCCGGAGAATTATAACTTGTGCTATTTATGCGGGTACTGCTTTTTTGAGTCAATGTCGAAACCTGATAAAGCGATATCCTACCTTGAGAAGGCCGTCCTGCAGGTTGGGACTGATTATGAAGAGGGATCATACCGTGAGAGAAATGCCCCGCCTGAGGCTAATTATTACCTGGCAAGGGCCTATCACATCAATAATGACTTCTCCGGAGCCATCGATTATTATGAGAAATTCAGTAATTCAATCGATAATCGCAGATTTGCAGATATTGAATATGTAAATAACCAGATCAAGTCCTGTGAGCAAGCAGAAAGCATGATGAGAAATCCCCTGAGATTGGACATCCAATCTGCAGGTGAACAGATCAACGGTAAATATGCCTGCCATAATCCGGTGGTTGCAGGTAATGACTCTGTCATGATCTACGTGGTTGAAAGACCTTCAAACCTGGCCATAATGATGTCGTACAAAAATCAAAACCAGTGGAGCGAACCTAAATTCCTGAATCAGGAACTGGTAGTAAGCGGTAATTTCACTCCTGTTTCATTATCTTATGATGGGACGGAATTATACCTTGTGTTTACTGATTATTTCGAATCCGATATTTATGTCAGTCATTTCCGCAGTGGCAGGTGGAACCAGGTGACCAGGCTGAATAAAAATATTAACACTCGCTATTATGAGACACATGCATGTGTCTCGAGGGATGGGAAAACCATATATTTCACGAGTGACAGGAAGGGGGGACAGGGGGCACTGGATATTTATATGGCTGAAAGGGAATACGGTGATGACTGGGGTCCTGCCATCAACCTCGGTCCGGATATCAATTCCTACTACAATGAAGAATCTCCTTTCATCACAAGGAACGATACCCGGTTGTATTTCAGTTCTCAGGGACATTCAACCATTGGGGGTTACGACGTATTTTATTCTGAAATAAATAAAGAGGGGCAATTGACCCCGCCTGAAAATATAGGTTACCCAATAAGCACCAGCGGTGATGATCTTTTCTATAATCCCGGATGGGATGATAATACGGCCTATTATGCCATGAAAATTGATTCCCTGTCTGATCAGACAGGAATTTACCTTGTATGCATCCATCCGTTTGAAGGAATGAACACAGGCATGAAAAGACAGGATGCTGTTACAATAAAGTCCTTTTCCTCATCGGGAATATATTATATACTCAATAACATCCTGTTTGATTATGAAGATTACAACCTGAATGAAATGACCAAACGGGAAGTGGAGAGGATTTTCATCCTTATGATGAAATTTTCTGAGATAGGGATTGAACTAACAGGACATACCGATGCCAGGGAATCTTATGAAAATGCTCTTAAGCTTTCAAATGAGAGGGCGATGACAGTTGCTCAATACCTGATTGGAAAAGGGATAGATGAGGACAGGATACTTGTGATGGGAATTGGCGAGGCGGATCCGGTTGCTTTGAACCAGTATGAAGACGGTTCTGATGCTCCTGAAGGCAGGAAATTTAACAGGCACGTTTCTGTAAAGATCAATAACCTGGATAATGAAAAGATCAGGGTGGCTGAAATATTTGTTCCTGATCATCTTACCCCGAAAATTGAACAATCCTTCACTGTACTGCTGGCCAGAAGCAAGGAATTGCTAGATACCATACCGGCCATTGTGAATAATGAACAAACTACTATGATCTCAACGGATAGTTATTATATTTATACTGCAGGGGATTTTAAACGAAAAACAGATGCCATACAGTACCTCAATGAAATCATTGATGAGGGCTATCCCGGGGCAAGCCTGATAAAAAAAAACTGATGAATCAGATGATACAGGTATGCTTTTATAATACCGGTCAGCAGTTATGAAAGTATGGCTGTCAGATAAAAAATAATTGGAAAAATATCAAATACATGAAACCGCAAACCAAAGCACTTTTTTACAGTATCTTACTGGGCGTTTTGTTCTATACCGTCGATTCAGTACTGGATTATATACTCTTTTATAAAGATCTTGGTTTCTTCCAGGTATTCATTACCAATCCGCCAATTCAAGAAGTTTATACCCGCCTGATCGGTATGGCTTTTATTATGATTCTCGGAATGATACTGCCCCGGTTGCTGGTACCTGGTATGGGATCATTTGCACCATCAAAAAATGAGGAACCTAAAATCAGTTCGGATCCGGCCCTTATGATAAGTGTGTCCAACCAGATCAAAACGCCGCTCAATGCAATCGTGGGATTCGTAGAACTGTTGAAGGATCCGCATATCAGTGATACTTCCAGAGACCTGTATCTGGGCCATATCCGGACAAGCGGGAGATACCTCGCAGAGTTGATCAATAACATAACCGATATTACCATGATTGAGACCGGTCAGCTCTTCATTAAGGAAGAGGACTGCCGCCTGAATGAGATGCTGTCAGATCTTTACAATCAGTACACTAGTTTTATAAAGGAGAAAGGGAAAACGGAGCTTGCCATCCTGTTTAAAAAAGGTGTCAGGGATGATGATTATACCATCCGGTGTGATAAGGATAGGGTGAAACAGGTATTCACCAATTTGCTGGAGAATTCCTTGAATTTCACCGATGAGGGGACCATAGAGTTTGGATATCATTTAATTGATGACCGGACACTTGAATTTTTTGTGAAGGATACTGGTGCCGGCTTTTCCATGGAGCGGATGGAAATGATATTCAAGCAGTTCAGCAGAATACTTGACAGCAGGATGCGCCCCTTTGACCTGGCCTCATTGAGGATCAATATTTCAAAACATCTTATCAAACTTATGGGAGGGGAATTAAAAGCGGATTCTAAGTTAGGGCATGGTTCTGATTTTCGTTTTCAGATTGCTGTAAAACAAGCGAAAACCGTAAAATCAGAAATCAGCATGGAAAAAGCTGAAACGATTGAGGAAAAAGTAGAAGTTTCGACGGAACCAGTTTGGAAAGGCAGGAACATACTTATTGCGGAAGATGTTGAATCCAATTTCATCTATCTTCAGGAAATCCTGAGGCCCACCGGGGCAAACATATTCTGGGCTGAAAATGGAAAAGAGGCTGTGGAGCTTTGTAGAAAAAACAAGAATTTTGATGTGGTGCTTATGGATGTCTTAATGCCTGAAATGGACGGATATGAAGCAACCAAGGAAATCAAGAAAGAATTCCCTAACCTGCCTGTTATTGCCCAAACAGCCTATCACCTGGATGAAGCGGACTATAAGGACGCCATGAATTACTTTCAAAAGTACCTGATCAAGCCCATCTGGTCACACGATCTTTTGAGTACCCTGAAAGAATATTTAACCTGATCTAATATTATTCAACAATCCAAGACCTGTTCCTGTTTCTTCTGCCGTACCTTTTGTTGTAAGAACCTGTGAGATATCAAACAGTTTTGTTATATTATCGCAACGAAATGTTCGTTCATAAGCCGGGCAACTGCCGTGTCCTCAAAACTTTCATGTATCAGTTCATTGATATAAGGATGTCTGCTATTGTGTTCTTCTTCCATTTGGGTGGTTGTTTGTCCGCAAGAAACAGCCGTAACTGCAAGCAGGCAGACAGTTAATAAAGTTCTCATGCCGGACAAATTAAGGATTCAGTAATTAAAAATTGCTGAATAGAGTTTTTTAACCTCATCTTAACGTACGGAAGGGGTAGCATATCAGATCTGAGAGGGCTAATAATCCATATATTGCATATCTTTAAAAGAAAAAATGAGAAACTGGCTAACTTTTATGGCTGCAATAGCGGCAGTACTCTGTTTCGGCTGTAAACAGGAGGCATCAGCTCCACCAAACATCATTTTCATTCTGGCCGATGACCTGGGTTACGGTGATCCGGGCTGTTACGGACAGCAATTGCTACAGACCCCTAACATCGACCAGCTGGCAGAGGAGGGGATACTGTTTACCCAGCACTATTCAGGATCAACAGTATGCGCCCCCTCAAGATCTTCACTGATGACCGGACAGCATACCGGGCATACGCCCATACGGGGCAATATGGGCATGGAGCCCGAAGGTCAGTATCCGCTGGAATCAGCAGCGGTAACTATTGCAGAACTGCTGAAACAGGCAGGTTATACCACCGGTGCCTTCGGGAAATGGGGGCTGGGACCGGTAGGATCAGAAGGGGATCCGCTGGCACAGGGATTCGACGAGTTTTACGGATACAATTGCCAATCACTGGCACATAACTATTATCCCGGGCACCTCTGGCATAATGATCGGAAGGTCATACTCGAAGCAAACAGGGATACCCTGCTGGGTGATTATGCACCCTTCCTGATACAGGAAAAAATCCTGGAGTTCATTGAAAAAAACAAGAACCGGCCGTTTTTTTGCTATGTCCCCAATGTGATCCCGCATGCAGAATTATTTGTTCCGGAGGAATACCTGGACGAATACCGCGGTAAATTCCTTCCGGAAAAGGTTTACAAGGGTTGTGATCCGGGGTGTGACAGTTACAGAACCGGAGGTTACGGGTCCCAGGCTGAATCTCATGCGGCATTTGCGGCCATGGTTCATATACTTGATGAGCAGGTTGGACAGATAATTGATAAGGTGGATGAACTGGGTCTGTCGGGAAGGACAATAATTGTTTTTACGTCGGATAACGGTCCCCACCTTGAGGGGGGAGCCGATCCTGATTATTTCGATAGTAACGGTCCACTCCAGGGATACAAAAGGGACCTCTATGAAGGAGGCATCCGGGTTCCCATGCTGGCACGGTGGCCGGGGACCATCAGGGCAGGTTCCCGGACTGACCATGTCTCTGCTTTCTGGGATGTCCTGCCCACCCTGGCAGATATTACTGCTGCCACCGCTCCTGAGAATATTGACGGGATCTCATTCCTGCCCACCCTGCTCGGTGAAACAGTCCAGGTGCAGCATGAGTACCTTTACTGGGAGTTCTATGAGCTGGGGGGAAGAAGGGCCATCAGGAAGGATCAGTGGAAGGCCATTCAGTACGGTATCAGGGATAATCCGGATGCTCCCGTAATGCTGTTTGATGTAGTAGCCGATCCGGGTGAAGAGCATGATCTTGCATCAGAACATCCGGGGCTGGTACAGGAGATGAAGCAGCTGATGCTGCTGGCTCATACCGATTCCGATATATTCGAGTTCAGGTAGGTTTTTTCTGCTGGTTTATGTAAAGCTCAGTTAATATCAGGTTTATTCAAGGTATCTCCCTGGTTGCAGCCCTGGGAGGATTATTGTTTGGTTACGACTGGGTGGTAATTGGCGGGGCCAAATTCTTCTATGAAAGGTTTTTTGGAATAACAGATCATCCCGGACTTCAGGGAATTGCTATGAGTTCCGCCCTTATTGGGTGCATTCCCGGAGCGTTGCTGGCCAGTCTCAAACTCCGGCCCATCCTTATGCTGGGAATGGTACTGGCAGCATTCCAGCAATGGTGTGGTATTAACATCGTATTTAATTATGCAGAAGAGGTTTTTTCTTCCGCTGGTTTCGGGATATCCGACTCACTTTTCAATATAATTATAACCGGTGCTGTTAACCTGGTATTTACCTTTGTTGCTATCAGGACGGTGGATGGCTGGGGGCGCAGGAAACTGATGCTCTTCGGGGCAGCCGGACTGGCCATAAGCTATACGATACTTGGTATCAGTTATTTTACCGGCGCAAGGGGTGGAATAGTCCTGATCATTATAACTGTAGCGATAGCCATTTATGCTATGTCACTGGCACCCGTAACATGGGTCATCCTTTCCGAAATATTTCCCAATAAGATCCGGGGGACCGCCATGGCGCTGGCGACAGCCACACTGTGGGTGGCAAGTACGCTTCTTGTACTGCTGTTCCCGCTTATCAATCAACTGGTCAATATATCCGGGGCCTTCTGGCTGTACGCCATAATCTGTATGGCGGGATTCCTTTACATCCGTAAGAAATTGCCCGAGACAAGGGGAAAATCACTGGAAGAAGTCGAAAGGGAACTCAGCAGCCGGTAAACCGATCGGTTACCCATTTACGAAAATGGAAAAGTGAACACTTCCGTATTTTCGCAGATCAAAGAAAGAGGGGTGATCTTTGAAATCGTGTTCATGGCTGTGTTCAAGGATCAGCCAGCCATTAGAGGCAAGTAATTCATTTTCAAAGACCTCGGCTGGTATCTGTTCTAAGCCTTTCATGTTATAGGGAGGATCGGCAAAGATAATGTCATACTTATGGACGGGATTCCTGATGAACCGGAAGGCATTGGTACGAATTACCTGTACCTGTTCAATGCCTAGCCTGCTGACTGTTTTCTGAATGAAATCAGTATAGCGTTTCTCAATTTCGACAAGTTCGACGCTGCCGGCACCTCTTGAGGCAAATTCAAGAGAGAGGCTGCCGGTTCCGCCAAAGAGGTCTAAGACTGTGAGTCCTTCAAAATCAAAGTAGTTAGCTATAATATTAAAGAGACTCTCTTTTGCAGAGTCAGTAGTAGGCCGGGCTTTGAAAAAGCCTGGTACTGTAATTCTTTTTGACCTGTATTTTCCGCTGATTATACGCAATGGTAAAGATTGCAAAGGTTCATATAAGTATGCTCATGCATCTTATTAAAACCCGGGGCATAGTTATATTGCCTGGAAGCTTTTCCGAAACTTACATTCCTGATAAATTTTCTTATTATTTCTGATGCTGTATCCCGGGGATCAATACTGCCGCTTAGTTGTAGCTCGATCCTGGAAGTATCCAGTTTGAGTTTATCATAAATGTATACAATGAAATAGATTAGATCATTGGGATTTCTATAGCTGAAATTGTTGTGGAGGATGAGTTCTTTTCCCCTGGTAAATATAATATCGAAGAATCCGGACTGAAAGGATGCAGATACAAGCTCGGTTTTATCATCCTGACTGAGCAGGGAGTCTTCGATGAAAGGAGTTGCCTGGTTAAATATCTTTGTTTTAGGGAAATTCCGCACAAATATATTGGCTATTTCATGATAGACCGAGAAGATCAGGTAAGCATCAAGATGTTTCAGGTAATTGGCGTGGAGCTCATCAAGATCGCCCAGGTCATGATTGAACCCAAAATAGGATCTGATCTTTTCTTTATGGAACAGGCCTGCAGGAAGGAGGGTCGATTTATTGCTGTTGATCATGCAGTAAACTGTACTGTACTCCAGACCCAGTAATTTCTCTGCCTGTATCCTTTTTTCAAACAGATCCGGGAGTGCCTGGATATCCGGGAACATTGTAAAAGGAAAATGGGAGTAAGCCAGGTATCTGGACTTATAGGGATCCAGGACAGTAAAAGAAAATCCATCCGGGGAGGCCAGGATGGATAAATGATAGCTGTCTGACTTATTCTGTTCTAAATTGCTGTCGCAGAAATTGTATTCATGCATGAGGAGTGTATCTGTTACTCCCAGTTCCCGGCATTATTGGTTGCTTCCAGCAGTGAACCGACACGCAGGCCCGGATAGCCTGTTATCTTTTCTCTTTCTTCCTTATAATTGATAATCAGCTGGG
>CAZILN010000200.1:0-3040 GCA_964540005.1 uncultured Bacteroidaceae bacterium
TGACCCTTTCTTCAGACGTGCCTTCGCTTTGCGTTATGCATGATATCAATTTCCATCACCGTCCGCAGGACCTGCCCTTTCTAACACGGCGGTATTACAGGTATTTCTTTCCCAGATTTGCAGCAAAGGCTACAAGGATAATAACCGTTTCTGATTATTCCCGTAATGATATTGCAGGCAACTATAATGTCCCTGCTGACAAGATTTCAGTGGCTTATAACGGGGCCAATACCATCTACCGGCCTGTTGATGAAGATGAAAAGATCCGTTCACGCACAAGATATGCAGAAGGAAATAATTATTTCGTTTTTGTAGGCACGCTTCATCCAAGAAAAAACATACCCTCCCTGTTGATGGCCTTTGACCGGTTCAGGGAACTGTTTGACACAGAGTTCAAATTGCTTATAGTAGGAGAAGAGATGTTCATGACCTCGGGTATCAGGGAGGTTTTGAGGAAAATGGACCATAAGCAGGATGTTATATTTACTGGAAGGCTTTCTCCGGGGGAGCTTCACAGTGTTTACTGTGGCGCCACCGCACTTACCTTTGTGCCGTTTTTTGAAGGATTCGGTATACCTGTTCTTGAAGCCATGCAGTGTGATACCGCAGTATTGTCGTCTGATGTGACTTCCTTACCCGAGGTAGGCGGGGATGCAGTATGCTATGTGGACCCCCATGATACGGAATCAATCAGTGCAGGCATGCTGAAGATAGCAGAAAACACGGATTACAGGAATAATCTGATTGCGCTGGGCCGGGAACAATGCAGGAAATTCAGCTGGGACAGAACAGCTGAGGTCCTGTGGGCTGGCATTGAAGATACAGTCCTGGAGAAATCAGGGCATTAAACGGCAACTAATTTATGTAATCAGAGGAAATATATGTTGCAGGACTATTACCAGGCTGGTGTTCTGGAAGGAGGATGTGATGAAGCCGGCAGGGGGTGCCTGGCCGGACCAGTTTATGCTGCAGTGGTGGTGGCAGTGGAGGGATTTGATGTGCCCGGACTGAATGATTCAAAAAAACTGAGCGAGAAACAGCGGTATGAAATGAGAGAGGTCATTACGGAAAAGGCACAGGCCTGGGCTGTTGCCAGCGTTGATAACCATGAAATTGACCGGGTTAATATACTTAATGCTTCCATCCTGGCCATGCACCGGGCAATTGATATGCTAAGGATAAAGCCCGGACACCTGATTATCGACGGGAATTATTTTAAACCCTGTAAGGGCATCCCTTTTCACACGGTAGTGGGTGGAGATTCCAGATTCAGGACCATTGCAGCAGCATCGGTACTTGCAAAAACCTTTCGGGACGACTATATGAACAGGATACATACGGAGCATCATTATTTTGGATGGGACAGGAACAAAGGATATCCCACAAAACAACACAGGAACGCCATATATCTGTTCGGGCTCACCGGCTATCACAGAAGGACTTTCAGGATGTAACCAGCAGACAGGCCTCTCCACGGTTGGTCCAGGGTATAAACACTCAGCTTTGATCCGCTTTCATATTTCCAGCCAGCTGTCCGCAGGCAGCAGCAATATCCTCGCCCATGCTTTTCCTGATATTGACAATGAGGTTTTTACCTTCCAGGTATTGTTTGAATTTTTCGATCCTGTATGTGTCTGATCCTTCAAGAGGGCTGCCTGCGACCTTGTTGTAAGGGATCAGGTTGATCTTACAGGGACTGATCCTGCAAAAGCGGGCCAGGACTTCTGCATCTGAAAGGCTGTCATTAAAGTTTTTAAGCATCAGATATTCATAGGTGATCCTGTTGCCCGTTTTCTGGTAATAATATGAGATAGCAGATGAAAGGCCGGCCAGGGGATTGCTTTTGTTCAGCGGCATGATTTCATTTCGCTTGCTGTCACTGGCAGTATGCAAAGATACCGCCAGCTGGCAGGGCAACAGCACATCAGCCAGTTTCCTTATCATCTCAGCTATACCGGCCGTCGACAGTGTTATTCGTCTGGGTGAAAAATTATACCCTTCCTTGTCGCTGATCCTTTCAATGGCAATCATGACATTATTATAGTTAAGCAGGGGTTCACCCATACCCATCAGGACAATGTTTGATAGTTTTCTTCCGTAGGTTTCTTCTGCTTCCCTGGAGATGAGCCTGAACTGGTCAGTAATTTCACCGGCAGTCAGATTGCGGATGTATTTCATCCGGCCGGTTGCGCAAAAGGAACATTTCAAGGGACAGCCTATCTGGGAAGAAAGGCAGGCCGTGAATCTTTGTCCGGCGGGAATAAGAACCCCCTCAACCAGCTGCTGGTCATAGCTTGAGAAGGCAAATTTTATGGTTCCGTCCCGGCTCGTCTGCCGGTTTGCAATTTGCAGCGGTGTGAATGTAAAACTGTCATCCAGTTTCTTACGGAAGGGTTTTGAAAGATCCGTCATCTGATCAAAGCTGCTGGCGGATCTTTTCCACAACCATTGAAACAGCTGCCGGGCACGGAAAGATTTTTCACCGAGATCTTCTATGGCTTTTTCGAGTTCCTGCAGATTCAGTGACCTGATATCCGTTTTATCTTTAGCAGTTACCATGCTGCAAAAGTAATACTCTGGCTTTGAATTCATTTAATATTCAGTTAATATTGCATCATTAACAAACGTGCAACATACTTTCTCAATTTTTTAATTAATCTATTTTAATTACAAAAATTTAAACCTGTGAAATCTCTCAGAATATTTTTACTTGCTATACTGTTTCCCCTGTCAGTTACCGCAGATGAGGGAATGTGGATATTGCCCTTACTGGAAGAACTGAATATAGGGACCATGACGGAGATGGGACTGAAACTTTCAGCCGATGATATCTACAGCCTGAACCATTCAAGCCTCAAAGATGCCATTGTCAGATTTGGAGGGGGTTGTACCGGGGAGATCATCTCAGACCGGGGATTGCTTATAACCAATCACCATTGCGGATACAGCCGGATACAGGCTCACAGTACAACTGAACATAACTACCTGGAGGATGGTTTCTGGGCAGGGAGCCTTGCCGAAGAATTGTCCAATCCCGGAC
>CAZILN010000201.1:0-13795 GCA_964540005.1 uncultured Bacteroidaceae bacterium
ATATTCTGCTGCAGAAGTATCGCAATACCGGTGATATAGAACTTATAGGAGAGTTATATTCCAGGTACATGCACCTGGTTTACGGGGTGTGCCTTAAATATCTCCAAAACAGGGAAGATGCCAAGGATGCCGTAATTGAAATATTTGAAAAGCTGGTGATCGAGTATAAGATCTATCATATCAGGGATATTAAAAGCTGGATGTATGTACTGACTAAGAATTTTTGCCTCATGGAACTGAGGAAAAGACAAACCTTTGATAAGAACGACAAAAAACTGAAAGAAATCCAGCCTGAAATTATGGAATCTGTCTATGAATCGCATCCTATTGACAGAGATGATGAAAAGATCGCGGATGCATTAAAAGAATGCATTGAGCAATTGAAAGATGAGCAGAAAGAATGTATACGCCTTTTCTATTATGATAACAAAAGTTACAGGGAAATAGCATCATTAATAAAACTGGATGAAAAAAATGTCAAATCTCATTTGCAAAATGGTAAAAGAAATCTGAAAATTTGTCTGGAGGACAGAAATGTCAAATAAAAACAAATACAGAAATAAGAGTCCGGAAGATTTCCTCGAATACACCGGTGACCAGATGAGCGAGCCGGAAAGGAATGAATTTGAGAAAGAGCTGGAGAAGGATCCTTTTGCTGCCGAGGCTCTGGAAGGTTTTGCCGGGATTTCAGCCAGCGATGTATTTGAAGACCTGGAGGACCTTAACCACAGGATGTACAAGCGCCTGACCATTCGCAGGAGGGTCATGATCAACCGTATAACCGCTACTGCTGCTGCCGTTCTGGTTGCAGCCGCTTCCCTGCTGACTGTATTTCATGACCAACTGGGCATTTTCCCCAGCCAGGTGTCCCTTACCGAACCCTCAGAAAAATCAAAGGATATCATAAGTTATCCCTCAGCAGATGACGGGATCACGGATGAAGCAAGCGGAAAAAAGCAGGCTGGTGAGCCGGATGCATCACAGGATGATATTCGCCTGGATGCTGTCGAGACAGAATCCGATGACATTGCCGGTGCCGGAGAAACTGCCGGTCCGGGTGAAGCAGACCGCAGTGCAATCAGCTACCAGCTCGAGGCAGAAGAAATGACGGAAGAGATAAGTGTTGAAGACCTGGCCAGGGCCCAAAGCATGGAAGAGGCTGCAGCCCCGGTAGCTTTCAGAAAATCCGGTGCCGAAGCCGACAGGGTTGGCGGACTGGCGATCAGCGGAAGTGTAATAACCGGTGTGGTGATCTCATCTGAGGACAGCCAGCCCCTGCCTTATGCCATGATTTCGGTCAAGGGTACAAACCTGAGTGCTTTTACGGATTTGCAAGGGAATTTTGAGATCCCTGTAGGTGAGGGAGGTGAGATAACCCTGGTCACGGATTTCATTGGTATGGAAGCTCAGGAGATCAAACCCGAGGATCAGGCTGGCATCATGATCACCATGGAACCATCCCGTGATGCTTCTGAAAGGGTACTCATCAGGGGATTAGGCAGCAAAAGCAGAATGAGCATGCCTAAAGCCGAAAAAACAGCATATGCAGATGATTCAGAAGTCTCTTCTGATATTCAATCAGCAGAACCCATAGACGGAAAACGCCGGTTCATGAATTATGTTGAGGATAATATGGTATTCCCTGATAATACCCGCCTGACCCGAGCGGTGGTAGTACTTAGCTTTGTCGTTGACCAGAATGGGCGCCCCACACGGATCACTGTACTGAAAAGTCCTGAAGAAGCCTTCTCAAACGAAGCTATCCGCCTTATGGTCCAGGGACCTGATTGGGTACCTGGACAAAAAGACGGGGCATATTTCCAGGAAGAAACCCGCATCAGGATGGTTTTTTCACCTTAAGGCAATTACCAGAAACAGAAATAATCCCAGCAGTAATATGGCAAGTGATATGACAGATATCACTATCTTCTTTTTTCTCCTCCTCAGCAAGGTAGCAGCCGGATCCTCCTCTATCTGCTGCAGGTCCGATAATTCAGAGCTCATTATTTGCTTTGAGAAATAATTACTGAAAAGAGCTACCAGGTAACTGATTATCAAAATAATGAAGGTGACAATAATATCTTCCATATCTGCGAATCCTATCTCCTTTCGCTTAATAAACTGGTAATAAAATATACCTGTCAGCACCAGGATTGGATTGGTAAGAGCACCAATCATCCGGAAATATGAAAACTGAACCGACAGGAAGCGGTCCATTCTCCGGATCAGTGCTGAGGTCCGTTCAGTTCCTTCAGATATGATCTTCAGGCTTTTTGTAAGTGACATCTCATAAACGATCAATCCGGCACAGGCTGCCAGCAGGACAATAAGCAACATGACCATATCGGGTTGCGCTGTCGAAAGAATAATTAATCCTGCCAGTCCGGCAGCCAGAAGGTATTTAATACCCGTATTAAGCCAGATGGTAATGATCATCCGCCTGAAAAAGTTTTTGGTCTTTCTGTATTTGAATGCCCGGATCTGTTCTGTGCTGATAAGGTTCCCGGGTGATCCCTCCTTGATCCTTTTATATATGTTTTCTATTTCTGCAGCCATGGTTCTGTCTTTTAACTAACCGATTCATAAATACTTTTTAATTTCTTCTTAATCCTGTGGATGCGCACCGAAACATTTGATAACGAAAACCCGGTAATGTCGGCAATCTCTTCGTAGGTTCGTTCTTCGAGGTATAGGAGGATGATCCCTTTTTCTATCCTTTTTAGTTTATCGATGGCCCTGTAAAGCTGCCTGATCTCCTCTTGATCAGGGGTGGCACTTTCGGGCTGCGAAAAATCAGGAAGTTCTCCGGGTAATACAGCTGTCTGCTTTTTCTGCCTGGTATAAGTAATGGCTGTATTAACGGAGATCCTGTACAACCAGGTAGTAAAACTTGATTCATGCCTGAATTTCCCGTATGACCTCAGCACCTTGTATACAATTTCCTGGAAAAGGTCCTCCCTGTCTGCCTGTCCTGAAAAAAACCCCCTGCAGATCCGGATGATTACCTGTTGGTTTTCGTAAATCAGTTTGGTTATTTCATCATGCATACACAAAGAATTTGTAATCTCTGAATATATGACTGCATACTTATGGAAAAACTACATAATCCTGTTTCGAATATCCTAAAAGTTTTAAACTTATTATCCCAAAATGACTGAATATTAATTCAAAACTCCAGTATTATGATCTCCAGGTACCATGCCTTTCTATCTGAGGAAAGGCATGTTCCGGGTGCCACATTCGCCGTGGTAAAGGACGGTGAGGTAATCTTTAAAAAAGGATACGGTTTTGCACACATGGATACAAAAGAAGCTGTGGATCCTGATCAAACCGTATTTTTTGCCGGATCGGTTTCCAAGCTTTTTACCTCCACTGCCATACTGATGCATAGCCGGCTATTTACCCAACACCCGAAACTGGAGGGGATGTGTTATGGCTTTTATGAATATTTCAAAAACGACCTGAGGATCATCCGACATGCCGGAGATATTAATGGTTACGGGGCCCTGTTGATCCTGATCCCTCAGAAATACTCCCCTCAACTGTGCTATCAAAGAAGACCAATTTATCCCGTTTTGCAGGAACCTACCGCATGAACCGGTATTCCAGGCTTTCATTCGAGAAAAATGCCGGGATGATTTATGAAGGGAGAATCATTGTTAACGAAAATTCCACAATCAGCCTGCATTCTCCTTCATTCCTGCAGGAGGAACCCAGCAATTGGGTGATAACCGGGCCCTTATTGTTCAGAAATCCTGAAAACGGAAGATATATGTCATTTGTGGAAAATAAAAAGGGAGAAATCAGTCATATGAATACCTATTTCCTGTTCCCCTATAATAGTTACTTCACTCAACCTGTTTTTCCTCTTTGGACAGGCAATAGCTATTCTGATTGCCGGGGACGACATAATGGGAAAAGGCTTACACTTTTTTATCAGGGCCTTTTACATAGTTCCCTTTGTTTCAATCCCGGCCACCCTTATCTTTGTATGGTTTAACATACAAATATGGCGGTTCAGGTTATGGAGCTTCATCAGCCGGTTATACTACACTCTCCTGGTGACAGCCTCCATACTGTTTATCTGGTTTTTGCAATACTGGAACCTGCTGGGATTCCATTTTTAAAGAGTTTTAACGACTAATATCCTCATCATAGAAAAAATAAAAAAATACCATCCCTGCCTGAGCATGCTGGTGATCCTCCTGTTTGGTCTTTCCTGCTTCATTGCCTCCGGACAGGATGCCGGACTGGTCCGGACAAGGTACGACGGCAATAATAACTTATGGAACCATGACCGGTTCACCCAGTATGACTTTGATGAAGCCTATGATCAAAGCCTTAATATCAGTGATGGCAGCGGTGATGAATCAGCGGAGATTACTTTCGAAGGAGAGGGCATTTCCATTGTACCTTCAGCTGCGATACTGGGATTGGGTGATGAGCAGGTCTTTACCGTAATTTTTGAACAGCCCGCAGTATCGGACAAAAACATCAGCTGGTTTTCCGGGGATGAATCCATCGTTAGCATAGATACGGAAGGAAAAGCCCGGGGGATGGGAGTAGGATCATCATTCATTTATGCTGTTTCAGCAGAAGGAGGGTTTTCTGATACTGCTAAGATCAAGGTTATTACCAGCACTGAATTATCATACGAAATTGAAGAATTCCTTATGGTTGAAGGCCAGATGAGAAGGTATCTGTTATTTCACCCTGGAAGAGGAACGAATCTGCCGGTAGTGCTGTGTCTGCACGGAAGGGGCAGCAGACCTGAGAATATGCGTGACGGGACCGGATTCAACATTCTGGCAAAAAAGGAAGGGTTCATTGCCGTCTACCCGTCGGCCATTGAACCTGCCCTGGCATGGGAAATGGAGGGAGGAATGAAATTTATTTCTCTACTGATAGACCGGCTTAATTCCGATTATGATATCGATCTGAACCGGGTTTATGCCACCGGATTTTCTGCAGGCGGATATCTCTCCAATTACCTTGGAAACAGGTTAAGCGATAAAATAGCAGCCATAGCCCCTGTTGAGGCCGGGATAATTATAAACTGGAACCTTACAAAACCACCCAGAGGAGTACCGGTATGTATTATACACAACAGGTTTGATTCGATTGTCCCATATGCCTCAGGTATTGATACCCGGGACAAATGGATCAGCTGGAACAAGACCGCAACATCACCGCAGCAGGTAATTTTAAATGATGATCCTCCTGTTCTGCTGGATGTTTACAACAATGGAAGGGATAAAAGTATAGTGGAATTCTATACCGTGGAATATACTTATTATAGCGGACATAGCTGGCCATGGAAGGAGAGCACAGGACTCGATGCAACTTCCGAGGCTATCTGGCCCTTCTTCAGGCAACACACCCTGGACGGACGTGGTACTACAGGCCTGGAAGAGATCCCGGAAGATACCGGTTTCCGGGTTTTTCCCAATCCTGTGACAAATGGTGAGATAATGCTGGTATTTTCTGCAGACGCCCGGTCTGTCAGACACATACGGATATATGACCTGGCAGGAAAACCGGTCTATAAAGGAAGCATCCACACCGATCAGGGCAGGAACCACATACATGTCAGCCTGCCGGACATCGATCATGGTATTTATCTGCTGAGAATGGGCAGTGAAGATGATCAGTTCGGATCATACACGGATAATCTTTACACCTGCAAAATAATTATTAATTAATCATTAACAGTTCATTATTATTCTTCTTCAATTTCAGCCGAAAAAGTTTAACTTTGTTTTGACACAAGAGACAATTATAAGCTTTTTATTCATGGCACAGCTAAAAGGAGAAGTTATTCAGGTCATCGGTCCGGTTATCGACGTCAGTTTCGAGAACACGGGCGGAGAGTTGCCAAACATCCATGATGCTTTGGAAATAAAACGTGACAGCGGGGAAACCCTCGTCATCGAAATTCAGCAACATATAGGCGAAAACACGGTCAGGGCCATCGCCATGGATTCTACTGACGGCCTGCAACGGGGCATAGAAGTAATCGCAACAGGTGCCTCTATCCTTATGCCGGTAGGTGAACAGATCAAGGGCCGGCTCCTGAACGTTATTGGTGAGGCCATCGACGGTATTGGACCGCTGGATAAGAAGGGTGGTTACGAAATACACAATAAACCTCCTATCTATGAAGATCTGTCCACAGAAAAAGAAGTGCTGTTCACAGGTATCAAGGTTATAGACCTGCTCGAGCCCTATTCGAAGGGAGGGAAAATTGGCCTTTTTGGCGGTGCCGGGGTAGGAAAGACCGTCATCATCATGGAGCTGATAAATAACATCGCGAAAAAATACGCAGGACTCTCAGTTTTTGCCGGAGTAGGTGAACGAACCAGGGAAGGAAATGATCTGCTCAGGGAGATGATAGAATCGGGGGTCATCAGATATGGTAAAGCGTTTGAAAAAAGCATGAAAGAGGGCAACTGGGACCTGAGCCTTCTTGACCGCGATGAGTTACTTAAATCTCAGGCTACACTGGTTTTCGGACAGATGAATGAACCTCCCGGAGCAAGGGCTACGGTCGCATTATCAGGACTTACAGTGGCGGAATCTTTCCGTGACGGGGATAAAAAGAGCGGAGGGCGCGACATCCTGTTCTTTGTCGATAATATTTTCCGTTTTACACAGGCAGGCTCCGAGGTATCCGCACTCCTTGGAAGAATGCCGTCAGCAGTTGGGTACCAGCCAACCCTGGCGACAGAAATGGGAGTTATGCAGGAGCGTATCACCTCTACCAAGCGCGGATCAATCACTTCAGTACAGGCTATTTATGTACCTGCTGACGACCTTACGGATCCGGCCCCTGCCACAACATTTGCACACCTTGATGCCACCACGGTGCTAAGCAGAAAGATATCCGAACTGGGAATTTACCCGGCGGTTGATCCGCTGGATTCAACCTCTCGTATACTATCACCGGAAGTTGTTGGCGACGAACATTATAATACCGCCCAGCGGGTGAAAGAACTTCTGCAGAGATACCATGAACTACAGGATATCATCGCCATACTGGGTATGGATGAATTATCAGAGGAAGATAAGCTGGTGGTCCATCGTGCTCGTAGAGTACAGCGTTTTCTTTCTCAGCCCTTCCATGTAGCCGAATCCTTCACAAACATCCCCGGATGCCTGGTCTCAATTGAAGATACGATCAGGAGCTTTAATATGTTAATGGACGGGGAAGTGGACAAGTATCCTGAAGCGGCATTTAACCTGGTCGGGACCATTGAAGATGCCATAGCGAAAGGAGATAAAATGATCGCCGAAGCAAAATAAAACAGATAGATTTACCCATAATACAGGATATGCACCTGGAGATAATCACACCGGACAAAAAAGTATATAACGGGGAAGTAAAACTTGTAAAGGTTCCCGGCAGCAAGGGGTCGTTTGAAGTTTTAAAAAATCATGCTCCCATAATCTCCACCCTTGATAATGGAGAAATTAAAATCATTGACCAGTCAGATAAGACAAGTCATTTTACTATTGGCGGAGGGGTGATTGAGGTAAATAATAACCAGATCATCATTCTCGCCGAATCAGTGTGAATAAGAAAATGAAAGCATTACTCATCATAGGGTTGTCCGGGCTCATGGCATTTAGCCAGGCAGACAAGCAGCGGGTTACATTTAAGGCTTCCGACGGACTTACTATCACAGCTGACAAATATTTGGTTAATGAGGAATATCCATATATCCTGCTTTTTCACATGTCAGGATCCAGCAGGGGCGAATATGTGGAAATCGCTGAAAAACTAACCAAATTGAACTATAACTGCCTGGCCGTGGATCTGAGATCCGGCAAAAACTCGAATTATATCAACAATGAGACTGCCAGGCTTGCCGAACAATCAGGCAAATCTACACGCCTTATCGATGCGCGTATGGACATACAGGCTGCCATAGATTATGCCTATAATACCAATCCCAAACCTGTAATCCTTTTCGGTAGTTCTTATTCTGCATCGCTCTGCCTTGTCGAAGGGCAGGTTAATCCGAAGGTGGCAGCTGTCATCGCATTCTCTCCCGGAGAATACTTTGGGGATGACCTGAGAATACAGGATGAATTAAGCAACATAGGAAAGCCCCTGTTTGTCGGTGCTACTCAGAGGGAACAGCCTTATACCCGGGAACTGCTTACAAACGTTGATCCTGAACAGCTGACTTTTTTCTCACCCGAGAATTCCCCCGGGCAACATGGCTCCAGGACCCTGTGGGAATCGAGCCAGTCAAAAGACGAGTACTGGCTGGCCCTACTGATGTTCTTTAATTCCCTACAATAATCAGTTTTGGTAAATTTCCTGATCATACGTTTCAGCTCAATAGGTGATATTGTACTGACAACGCCAGTTATCAGGTGCCTTAAAGAACAGGTAGAAGGTGCCCGCATACATTATCTTACGAAAAAGCAGTTTGTGCCCCTTATTGCTGCCAATCCCCATATAGATAAAATACACATCCTGGAAGATTCGCTCCCGGAAGTGATCTCCGCTCTCCGTGCCGAGAGTATTGACTATATCATCGACCTCCATAAAAATATACGTTCATCAATTGTAAAGGTACGCCTGAGAAGGATGTCTTTCAGCTTCAACAAGATCAACCTGCAGAAATGGATGATGATCAATTTCAAAATCAACCGCCTGCCTTCTACACACATCGTGGACAGGTACCTGGAGACTGTGAGGCTTTTCGATATTCAGAATGACGGGAAAGGACTCGACTATTTCATCCCCCCTGATGAAGAGTTTGATATTTCCGGGCTCCCGGATGGATTTTCACAAGGGTATATAGCACTGGTAGTTGGAGCCAAACATGCCACCAAACAGTTGCCACCGGAGAAACTACTGGCCTTATGCGAGCTCATTGATAAGCCGGTTGTTCTGCTGGGTGGTCCTGAGGACAGACAACTGGCTGAAAGCATAACAGCACAATCCTCCTGCGGGATCTTCAATGCCTGCGGCACCTGCAGCATTAACCAGTCGGCCTCCCTGATCAGGCAAAGCAGGGTAGTTATAACTCCTGATACCGGCTTAATGCATATTGCCTCTGCATTTAAAAAGAAGATCATCTCTGTTTGGGGGAATACCATCCCGGCCCTGGGAATGCATCCCTATGATCCCGGTACCGGGTCCGTTATTTTTGAAGTCGAAGGCCTGAATTGCCGGCCGTGTTCTAAAATAGGTTATTCCAAATGTCCCAGGAAACATTTCAGGTGCATGACAGAAATAAACGAAGAGGAAATTGCAGAAAAAGCGGCTTCACTTTTCTGAGCCGGAATATTACTGTGCTATAAAATGGAAGGTGATCGTCCCTTTTTGCCGTAAGGGAGCATTAAAATCAGTATTAAAACGGCTGTTAAGAGCCGATTTTTTCGCTGCATCGGCCAGGCAAAGATCATTGAAACTGGTGCCTTCATCAGGTACCTGGACCTGCACCACCCTGCCTCTTTGATCAACCACAATGGTAAGGGTGATCTCTCCTTCTCCCTCACATTTATAAACAGGAATCGGAAGCCTTATATGATAGCGTCCTTCGAGTGAATAGACTATGGTGGTCGGACCCATATACAGCTCTGCATCACTCTCCTCCTGCTCATCCAGCTGGGCATAGGCATCTGCCTGTTCATCCATCATGGTAAGTTCCCTCAGTCTTTCCTGGTTCCTGGACCATTCATCCGGACGGGATTCATCCATCTGTTCCTGCAACTGCTCCAGGTATTTTTCAGTGCTGATTTCCTCTTCCATCCTGCTGGCAATATTTACAGGAATGTTCCTGCGGTTATCCGTTATCATCTCATTCACCCTCTGCTCAACCTCTGTAGTAAGCTCCGTATGTTGTTCGGGCATCCATTCCTGTATCGCATCCTCACCCAGGTCAAGATAGATGATACTCTCAATATCCGACTTTATCGATGACATCTTAAGGAACAGGAAGGCTATCACAAGGACCATATGGAACGCCAGGGTTCCAAGGATCCCTGTCATGTTATCTTCCATTACTTTCCGGATCCTTGTCCACATACAAGAGTTTTTAATAATTTCGCAAATGAGCAGCAAAAAGTAATACAAAATTAAACAATTAGGGATGATTTCTAAAAAGCTCTGGGTTGGCACGTTTTTGACAGCACTTCTCCTGTTAACCTCCTGCCGGTATATCAGGGAGCTGTCCACCCTTCGAAAATGTGAATTCCGCCTTTCTGAGATTTATAATTACGTCTTATCCGGTATCAGGATGGATGAGATCCAATCATACAATGATCTGAATCTTGCACAGCTGGGAAAGATCAGTTCCGGCATGTTAACGGGTAATCTTCCCCTTAGTTTTATCGTAAATATTGAAGCATTGAATCCGAATCCAAGTCCGGCCTCACTGAATAAACTGGAATACATTGCCTATATCGATGATCTTCAGATTGCCGAGGGTGCCCTGACAGAAAAGATCGAAATTACTCCTTCGGGCGGTATTGCAGTAATTCCCCTGACAGTAACGACTAATTTACTGGATGCATTCAAAAAGGAATCACTTCAGGCTTTATTTAACCTGGTGCTTAACCTGTCGGACGCAGGGAAGGCACCCACACGCATCAGCCTGAAAATTAAGCCCACCATTACCATTGCCGGCAAAGATGTACTTTACCCGGCTTATATACGGGTAAAGACAGAATATAGCTCAGGGGAATAGATTCCAGATTCGCAGGTTCCAGATTCGCATGTTCCAGATTCGCAGGTTCAGGGGTTTAAAACTGGTTAAGATCGATGGTGAAAAGGAATTTAAAGATGGTCTTGTTTTTCTCCGGTATGTATGCCATCCTGACCCCTGTATTAAAGGGAAAGAATACATGCAGCACATGTACATCCGTTCTCAGGTCTATGCCAGCCGACTGAAATATTTTGTTTTCCTCATCAAAGTTCTGGCCACCGGCATAATCGTAAAACAGATCTGCACGAATCCTCTTTATATAGGCAAGCTTCCAAATTTGCAGGTCAGGGTAAGCCAGCGGTAACACATAATCCAGGGAGAACTTTCTCATAGACATCATTCTTTCGGGATGTTCCCCTAAGGAGAGGGACTCGTAATACCCCCGGGTCATAGTTAAAAAACTACCCATGCTATACCTGAGCGGATTCTGTTTCTGATAAGCCAGCCTGACCTGGAGCGTATGATGCCTGAGCAAACCGGGAGCATAAAGGGTGCCACTTGCCATGACGACTGAGCCTAACTGTTCATCTTCGAAGGGAGTGTCCGCGTATCGAACGTCCATAATGCCTCCCGCCCTGGGTAAGATGTCACGGGCACCGGTTTTCAGGTATGTATAGGCATACAGGCGATAATCCATGTAAGTCATTCCGCTCCTGTAACCATGAGGATCAAAATAGTATAAATGAGTTCTGTTATGGCTTACCTCCACCGATGGTTGCATACCTGAAACCATCTTATTCGTCGTCAGGTTTAAGGGAAGATATGTTTTTATACGGTAGGTAAGCTGGGTGGAAACCTTTTCCAGGGTGTCAACGCCTTCCGGAGGGGATTCCACAAAAGGATCTCCCCCGTAATCAACTCCCAGTTTGAACACCGGGTAGAATCCGGTGTAATAAAAGCTGCTTCTAAGATAATGGGCGCTCTCTGATATCTTTACTCCGGCATCATCAAATCTTGCTCTTTCATATTGATAACCAAGCACCGTTATGGCTGTACCCAGTTTGTTCTGCGAAAGCAGGCTCAGTCCGGGTGAAATTTCAATATTGTCAACTGCCGGATCATCGTAATTGAAATAGAAGGGGGACCAGCTATGGAATTGAAACAGATCGGAGTATTTTCTGAATGGTATTGTCTTCAAGCCGGCACTGATCGTATCTGTAAATACAGGAACTGATTTTTCTTCTTCGGCAGTTGGAACATTCAGCTGCTCTGTTTTCTCAGAAAGATCACCTAACGCCACCCAATCAGACGGATTAAAGTCCGCATTGACAATATTGAATCCAAGCGAAGTATAATCGGAGTAGATAATATGATCCTCATTCGCAGAAACCTCCGGGTAGAAGGTCCCGAAACGGGAGGAGGTAACCCGGTATACCTCATTGTCTGAAAGGTCGAGCGCATAAATATTATCTATCCCTGAAAAAGTCCCCCTGAACACAAGGTAATTATCGGATGCACAGAGTTCAACAATGTCTTCAAAGCCTGAAAAGAAGAGTTGTTCCCATTGTTTTGATTCCAGTTCATATTGCATAATTATCTTACCCTTGGGGGTTTGTGCCGTAAGAAACACCTTCCCTTGATCGGCTGACCATACAGGGTACTGCAGGAATTCATTTCCGGGGGACGGAATGCTGTCCAGCACCTGTCCTGCTTCAGTATCCAGTATGATCAGGGCATTCCGGTTAATTGTATTTACTTCTACAGCAACGATCTTTTTTCCATCAGCTGAAAGACCAGGTGAGAAATAGCGGCTTTCCCTTGTGAGGATCTTCTCATTTTGCTGACCTATTTCCAGTGTTTTAATCACTGAATAGCTCCTTCTGCCCCAGCGCACATCCCTGATGATCTCCGTCCATGCAATTTTTCCTGCAGCCACTGAAAAACCGGCAGGGTAATAAAATCCGGGGGTATGAATTCTTTCTTCCTTCCCATCCTGTGTTATCAGCACAAATTCACTTATCTGATCCATACCGGACTTTACTGCAAATATCACACTGTCATTGACATATTTCGGGAAACGGTAGCTGGTATAATGCTTTCTTTCAGGTTTGTTAATAATGTCGAATTCGCTGATTGCTCTTCCTTCTGCCTGCTTCTTCCAATGCTCTCCGAGTATGTTGTAGGTATTCTTGTAAAGAGTGGATTTGGGTATCCCCACATACTTTTTTAATCCGAAATAAAAGGGAAACAGGCTGTAGGGTTTAGTTGCCGTATAATTGATCATGTTTCCCCATAAATCATCCCCGTAGGTATGCCTTCCGTGACTGACTATCTGGTATCCAATCTGGTAATAGTCAGGTATATACTCCCTGTAGGAACCAAAAAGTGCCTTCTCATAAGAAAACAGCTCTCTATCATCGCCCAGAATGGCTTTCATTTCCATTTCGAAGGAAGGTAGTCGCCCCCTTCCGGATAATGACAGGCTGGTTTCTGCATCAACCGCATCTCCTTCAATAAACCATATAGGTATCAATCCGGTTACACCCCCTGCCTGCTGTCCGAACAGGTAAGAGAGTGTTTTTGTTGTTCCTTGCTGCAGTTTATCTACCTGCACAACATGCCTGAATTCATGCAATGCCAGTTGTTTAAGGTAGTCATCGGGATAATTATCCGGTGGAGGCGTTGTGACCAGTTCCATCCGCTTGGGAGCCCAGACAACATAGCCGTTTGACAGGACCGACTGGTTGTGAAGTATGACCGGTATTTTATCCGGATAATGATTATACCGGGCCGAATTATAGGTATAAGAAACCTCCAGGTAGCTTGTCATCCGCCGGGCCTCGGATTCAAACTCCTGCGGGAAAATGACCTGGAAATGATCTGTGTTTATCTGATTCCACTTCAGGTGTGAGGGATCTTCGCCGGTAGTATAAAACTGGGAATATACATTTGTGTTAGTAATAAGCAAAAGGTTTAACAGAATGTTTATAAATAAAAACCCTGCTGATCTCCCTGTTCTATTAATTTGCTGAAGCCTCATATGCCAAATTACAATCCCCCTGGTATATGTCAAAAATATGAAGAAAAACACTAAATTCGCCAAATGTTCATTTAAGGATGCAAGACTGATC
>CAZILN010000202.1:0-10404 GCA_964540005.1 uncultured Bacteroidaceae bacterium
GCCCCATCCATGATATTTTTATTCCTTGCTTTATCCAGCAGGGTGGAAGACCAGATCTCAAGGTCCATCCCGGTTGTGATCCACAGGTCTGCGTTATGCAGCATCATTGCATAACTGGGTTTCGGGGGTACAAAATGGGGGTCCTGGGTACCCTGGGCGATATATTCAATATTTGCATTCCCTCCGGTCAGGAATTCTGCGATACTGGCATAATCAGAAAATGAGCATACAATGTTCTGCTTTATACCTGAGTTACCATGCCTGTATTGATGCTGGTGCCGGTGCTGGTGCCGATGCGGTTGAGCATTTAATGAAACTGAATTCATTGTAAATAACAGGATACAGATATATAATGCCGGAATAGTCTTTATTATAGTCATTGTGTTGCTACATTTATTGGTTTAATATGCTTCGTGTTTATGGGGTCCCATTGCCCATGAAACCTGGATAATAACGGAATGTTCACTCGGGAAAGGAGCGTAGAGCTCCCGGCGAAAATACATTTCTCTGTTGTTATACTGGTATTGCAGGCGTGTTAAAACAAATTCACTCTGCCAGAAATCGAAAGAAGCGGTGAAATCCCATTCATACTGGGAAGGATCGTAGGGGACTTCGGAGTATCCGACACGACCGCTGATCCAGAAACGTGCGCTCAGTTTATTTTGAAGGGAGGAATAGAATCCCAGAGCTTTGTGCCTGCCCGCATCATATTCACGGATGCTGTAGAGAATTTCAGAACGCCAGTCAATGCTGCGGTATTTCTCCCTTCCTGTGGGGGTCCATTTATATGCCATGCCTGCACTATAGATATATGACCGGTATTTTAGCAGAGGCTCATTATTCTTGCCGCCGGTCCCGCTTAACCTGAATTCCAGGTAACTGCTGCTTGTCAGGTCGTAATAATTCAGGAATTGTCCTGATACAATCAGGCCGCTGTTATATCGATCAGAAAAACTGATATTATTTCCGCCGTTTATTGTGGCAATTTCCAGTGAGGATGCATCCGAAAACAACAGGGTTGGAAGCATAAAGTTGCCTGCAATCCCCATACCGTATAAACCGGCCAGACCAAAAAGGTTAACCAGCGCCCGGGGTCTGTCGAACTGGGGAAGGGCATGATCATGATACCTGTTGAATAGTCCGAATTCAGGTCGGAAATAGCCTGCTTTAAGGTTCATGTGAAGTGGAAGGTTCAGCCATTCAATATATACTTCATCAACTTCAATTCCTTCCGGGGTAGCGGCGATGAATCCTTTTCCCCTTGTAAAAGGATCAAGAGGGGCGATCAGGGAAAGCTGTGCCTCACGCAGGTGAAAGCCATTATTGCCATAGTTGATTATTCCGGGTTCTGAAATGACCTGATCCTTTGAGCTGCTGATTCCGGCAAAAAAATCCATGCCAAAACTGATATTCGGATTGAGTCCCTGTTGCTGGCGGACACCACTGAAATACTTTTTTGACACATCAAGCTTCTGTTCCGCCGGTTGAGTTGCAAGTCTCCCTGCTTGCTCTATCAGCCGCTGTAGTTCATCCTGTCTTTCCTTTTCGAAAACACGGATCTTGATTTCCTTTAATTCTATTTCAATCCGGTGAAGTCTTTCAACAAGGCTGTCTTTATTTGCGTATTGCAGGGAATCGGGAGTATGCGGTATTTCCTGTGACATTACAGTAACCAGGGGAGCCAGTAAAACAAATATACAGATGATTATTGTTTTCACGTAATAGTAAAGTTACGGGAAGAAATTAGAAATATGGAACTGGTAAAGACGGTGTTTCGGGGAAGGATGCTACCCCCTGAAGGAAATCAGCAGGCAGGGGGACCACGGTATGTCAGGACCCCATAATACTCATTTTTTGTCTTAATCGTTATAGGGCTGAACTTCAGATGCTTACATACAATTTGAAGTGAGAAACCGAGTAGAAACACTGCAATGGTTACAGTATCCGGCAGGCTCATTATCTGAAGAAGCTGGTACTGCTTTTTACTGTGCTGATGCGCAGCAAACGGCTCCTTATTCGCTGCATTCTTATTGTAGGGGTGGGAATGGGAAATGCATGTCCCGTCTGAGAGCTGGTGAATGTGGATATTTATCGAGGCATTGATGAATAACCACATTACAGCTGGCAATGCGAGAATTAATAAAAGTTTAAAATACCACTGTTTGGAATGCATTTCTTTCACACATCAGCCTTTAAAGCAAATGTAATTAAAAATGCCAGAAAAAAAAGCAGCTGTATAAGGATAATTGATATACTTGTAACATACTCTGGGAAATAGTATGAGAAGAATTGTAGTAGGAGATATTCATGGTTGCAGCAAAACATTAAGGGCCCTGGCGGAGGAGGAGATCTGCCTGCACCGCGAAGATGAACTCTATCTGCTCGGAGATTATGTGGACCGCGGTCCGGACAGCAAGGGAGTTCTTGATTATATCCTTGAGCTGATAGAAAAAGGCTATAAGGTAAAGCCGCTAAGGGGAAATCATGAAGAGGACCTCCTGAAATACAACCAGGAGGAATTCAGGTACCTGGAATGGCACCTGGGCAAAAACCACAGCCTTAACATGCTTGACGGGGAGGGATTACAACAAAAGTATGCCGGTTTTTTTGAGAGCCTCCCATATTTCTATGAACTCGATCGTTGTTATATAGTACATGCAGGCTTCAATTTTTCAAGCGAAGATCCTTTTTCCGACAGGGACGGAATGCTGGTGCAGAGGGATTTTGCCTATTCAGAGGAACATCTTAAGGGGAAAGCGGTCATTCACGGGCACCAGCCTGCCTACATCGATTTAATACAGGAGCGCATCAGGAACCGGGACAGGATCATCCCACTCGATAACGGAGTCCCCTATGTGAAAAAACATAAGGTTTACGACCACACACGCCTGGGCGGCCTATGTGGACTTGACATTGATTCTTATGAACTGTACCGTTGCCTTAACAGGGATATGTAAAGCTGCGGATCGCAAGGAACCGGTGCATATATGTAAGGCTGCGGATCGCTATGGATCCGGAGCATATTATTGATTCGGCAGGCTGATAACTACCCTGCAGCCCTTTCCTTCGCCGGATTGCACGCTAATTGTACCTCCGTGCAGATGTATCATTCTCCGGCTCAGGCTCAATCCTATCCCGGATCCCTTTTCTTTCGTTGTAAAAAAAGGTACAAATACCTGGTCAAGATCCTCTTCGCAGATGCCCTTACCGTTATCAGAGACAGTAATTATTGCTTTGTCCTGACTATCCTGTCTTGCTTCCAGGAATATCTTACCATCTGTTTTCCCTGAAATCGCATCAATAGCATTCCGGATCAGGTTGATCAGGACCTGTTCCATCATCTTCCGGTCTATCCGCTTAAGAACCAGTTCGGGATCGGTCCTGCAACTGAGGTCAATAGCTGATTCCTTCATGAGAGGGTGGTAGAGTGAACAAACATCTTCCATCAGGTCAAGGAGCCTGGCGCTGCTGAATTCCGGCCGGGGTAACCTGACAAAGCTTTTATATTGCTGAACAAAATCTATCAGGCCATTCCCCCTCTGTTCGATTAATTCAGCACTCCTGATAATATCCTGGGAGACATCTGTTGAGAGTATGATTTTATCATCCCTTTGATCCTTTTTGTCCGAAAGACGCTGCCTGATATTGACACCCAGTGTTACTATGGGGGTGACAGAATTGGATACTTCATGGGTCAGGACACGTATCAGCTTTTCCCAGGATTCCATTTCTTTTTCCTCCAGTTCGGAAAGGATGTTCTGGAAAGAAACAAGGCTGAGTTCTTTATTTCCAAGCAGGAATTTTGAAAAACGGATAAGGAATGATGCAGGATTTTTATCACTGTACCTTATTGTATACAGGATCTTTTCTCCCGCTTGCAGTTTCAGAAGGGTCTTTCTTAATTCAGGATGGAACCTATCCAGCTCATTAAAAGAATTCAGGGAAGGGATGTCAAGAAGATCCATGCCTGCCCTGTTGAGTACTTCAATCCTGTATTGATTATCCCAGGCCAGGATTCCTGAGCCCAGCTGGTCAATGACATTAGTGAAAAGTATGGAGGTATATTCTTTTTCCAGACGGATACGGCTTATTTCCTGGTTCAGCCTGCTAAAGCTGTGGCTGAGTCCCTGGAATGTCTTTTCAACCTTGTCCCTTACCGAAATTACGCTGCTGTCTTCGACTCCCAGGGTCAGTAAAAACCTGGCCAGGTTCCTGTTGGTTGAGTTAACGTAGGCTATCAGCCAAATGATCTCGAGTAAGATCAATATTCCCAGTAAGAGGCTAGTAAAAAATCTGTCTGTTTTGATCATCACATAGAAGAATCCCATGTTGGTGGCAGACAGAACCAGTATCCTGAAGAGTACATTTACATAGAAGCTATTGAATACCATATTTTTTAATTTTATGATAGAGGGTAGTCCGTGAAACACCTAATTCAGAAGCAGTTATAGAATATTTGTATTTATTTTTATGCAGGGCTTTCTCAATGATCCTTTTCTCCACCTTTTCCAGGTTAAGGCTTTCTTCGTCCCGGAACAGGAAGGGCTGCAGGTTAAAATTGTCCGGATTCAATACTTCCGACTCGCACAGGATCACGGCATTTTCAATAATATGTTGCAATTCCCGTACATTACCCGGCCAGTTATACTGTTTAAACAGATCATAGGATGTATGACTTAACCTGAGGGCCAGCTTATCGTGCTTCTTTTTGTACATATCAAGGAAATGATCTGTCAGCAGTACCAGGTCCTCTTCCCTGTCACGGAGAGGAGGAAGACTTATTGTTACCGTATTTATCCTGAAAAGCAGGTCTTCACGGAACAGCTGGTCATTTATCAGCTGTGACAGATCCTTATTGGTAGCCGATACCAGCCGGATATCTACCGGGGTGCTTTCATTTGATCCTATCCTTGTAATGTTTCTGTTCTGAAGGGCTGTCAGAAGTTTAGTCTGCGCTGACAGGGAAAGATTCCCTATTTCATCTAGGAAAAGCGTACCGCCGGAAGCCTGTTCAAAACGTCCTTCCCTGTCCCGGTGCGCATCTGTAAAGGCCCCTTTAACATGTCCAAAGAGTTCACTTTCAATCAGGTTGGGATTCAATGATGCGATATCAACCGGTACAAATACCTTCTCTGATCGTTTTGATTGTTTATGGATTTCCCTGGCAATCAGCTCTTTGCCCGTTCCGTTTTCACCAAGGATAAGTATATTGGCATCGGTACGGGCTGCCTTTTTTATCATTCTGAATACATCCTGTATGGGTTTGGATTCACCGATGAACTCAGGATAGAACTTTTCCAGGTTATCTTTGAGTGACTGGTTGTTTTTCTCCAGTTCTTTGACCTTCAGCTTTGAACGGCGAAGCTGGCAGGCCGTTTTAATATTGTTTATCAGTTTCTCAGTGTTCCATGGCTTCTGAACAAAATCGGTTGCACCCAGTTTAATGGTCTTAACTGCAAGATCAATATCTCCATAAGCTGTTATCAGTATGACTATGGCTTCAGGATCAATCTCCAGTATCCTGCTCAGCCAGAAAATTCCCTCATTCCCGGTGTTTCTGCCGGATGCAAAATTCATATCAAGCAGGATCACATCATATGAATCCTGCTCCATGGTATGTACAATGAGGTTTGGATTGGTCAGGCAGGTAACTTTGCTGAAGGAATATTTCAGTAAAAGCTCCAGGGATTCAAGGACTGCCCTGTCATCATCAATTATTAAAATCCTTCCGTCCATCGTTTTTCGCAATTTATGAAAAACGTACAATATTTAAACATCAATGTTTAATAATTGAACATCAAGAATCACCTTAATAAAACTGTTCAGTTGTAAAATTCAGATAATCAGTAATATAATAAATTGGCATAAATCTTGGCATATTTTGCGAAAACAGAAATTATGTGGAAAAGTTTTATTAAAACAGCAGTAAGAAATTTCATCCGGTACCGTTCGTACACGATTGTAAATATCCTCGGATTGTCTTTCGGACTTTCCATATTTATATCACTATGCCTGTTTATCCAGTTTGAATTCAGCTTCGATAAATTCAACGAGAACAGGGACCGGATTTTCCGTGTAGAACAGATAATGAATGAAGGTGGCAGGATAGAGAGGATGACCGGTACGCCAGAACCTTTATGGCAGGCCCTGGAGCGGGATTTTCCGGAAGTTAAATCGGCTATCAGGGTGGTACCGGCACCTATTGCCAGCAGTTTTACGGATGAGGAAGGTAATACTATAATCATTAATGCAATGTTTGCCGGAGGTGATTTCCTGGAGGCATTTACCTACCCGCTATTAAATGGAGACAGACAATCCTGCCTGGAAGAGCCCTTAACAATGATTATCACAGAAGAGCTGGCCGGCAAAATATTCGGAATTGAAGATGCATTAGGTAAAGTATATGAATTCAACGGCACTCCCTTAACCATAACGGGTATACTGAAGGACATTCCTGAAAATTCACACCTGGACTTTGATGCTATTGTTTCAATAAACATCCTTAAACATTTATATGGCGATGATACTTTTACCCACTGGGGAAATAATTGGGTTAACCTGTATGTATTAATGCAGCCCGGGCACGATATCCTGGAATTTAATGCCAAGATCAAGAGTATTTTAAAAAAATATTTTTATGAAGAAACATTGAATGAGCTGGATACAAGGCCGATGGAGGACATACATCTATATGCCGATATTGCCGATGAATACGCTGTAAAAGGAAGCATCAGGAATGTCTATATTATGATAGCCATAGCTTTGTTTATCCTGATAATGGCCGGGGTTAATTTTACCAACCTGGCAGTGGCATATTCGGCTATCAGGACAAGAGAAGTAGCCATCAGGAAAATATCAGGAGGCACCCGGCAATTATTATTGTTCCAATATATGGGGGAATCATTGATGATGTCGCTGGCGTCACTGTTGCTGGGATTTGTATTGTTTGAGACCTTCCTGCCCCTTTTTAATCAGCTCGTAAAAAGGGAGCTGAGTTTCAATTACCTGCAGAATGTCCAGTTATTCCTGATTATTCTGGCAGTCGGCCTGTTGTTGGGACTCATAGCCGGCTTATATCCCGCAGTACTGGTTTCAGGTTTCCATCCCCTGGCAATATTCAGAAAGGGCATGGGCCAGGGTGCCAGGAATCCGTATTTAAGGAAGATACTTATCGGGATACAGTTCTTTATCTCCTCTGCTCTAATTATTGGCACTCTTGGTGTACTTCGTCAGGCTTACTATATGAAAAACAAAGACCTGGGATATAATCCACACTCGGTCATTCGTGTTCCTTTCCGTGACAGTAATATGGTTAGGATCAGTACACTGAGAGAAGAACTGCTAAATTATCCGGGCATACTGGCTGCTTCAGTGCACGATTATCCGATTAACCAGTCGGATAACTGGACCCGGGTAAGCTGGGAAGGGGCTCAGGATGGTGAATGGATCAGAATGAATGTGAATTACGTTGACCGCCATTACATAGATACCTACGAAATGAGATTAAAAGAAGGTGAAGGATTTACAAGGGCGCAACAGGACTCTGACAGTGTGGGATATCAGGTAATCTTAAATGAAGCTGCCGTAAAACGAATTGGATTTGATGAGCCTGTAGGAAAGAGGATAGGGTATGGAGGTGATTACCGGCTGAATAACATAGGTCCTGTCGAAATAGTAGGAGTAGCTGAGGATTTCCATTTTCTTTCGGTTCATAACCTGATAACTCCGTTCATGATCAGATTGTACAGCGGTAGTATGCCAGGTCAGAGTATTGGTATACGCCTGGACGACAGGGATCTACCCAAAAGCATCCTCCTGATACAGGAACAGTTCCTGGAATATTTTCCTGAACAGGCCTTTGTTTATGATTTCGTTTATGATGCACATGCCCGGATGTATGGCGAGGAAGACCGCCTGTCAAAGGTGGTCCTTGCTCTTTCCATCCTGGCAGTAATAATTGCCTGTCTGGGTGTATACGGACTGGTTGCTTTCATAACAACCCGCCGCACGCGTGAAGTGGGTATCCGAAAGGCGATGGGGGCAGGGTCACTTCGAATAATAAAACTCTTTCTGAAGGAATTCTCAATACTGATCCTTATCGCTAACATCCTTGCCTGGCCTGCAGCATATTATACGGTAAAAACCTGGATGCAATCATTTCCGTACAGGGTTGATCATTCAATGATACCTTATGTGGCAGCTCTTGTTCTGACTCTAATTGTTGCAGGGATCAGTATGATATATCATTCCTACAGGGCTGCGCAGATCAATCCTTCAGATAGCCTCAGGTACGAATAGATGGGATAATTGCAAACCATCCAGCTGATCTGTATCCCTGAACACATGCGATTGAAGTAATTACTTTTTTTTATATTTGCACCACCAATCGGGGATATAGCTCAGTTGGCTAGAGCGCGTGACTGGCAGTCACGAGGTCAGGGGTTCGACTCCCCTTATCTCCACAACCAACGAATCCATGCAAAATATTTGTCTGCAAGGATTTTTGGTATATAATTGTTCTGGGATATATTATTTCCGATAGAGGATGAAATCTAGGCAACTATTTTAGTTTGAAACATCATTCTATAGTTCATCTGATTGTATTCCTCAGGTGACATATTTAAGATATCCATCGGTACTTTAAATTTCTTAAATGTCATTAATTCCGGATACATGGTTAATTTCGAACGTTCAAATATATCTTTATCCCTGAAAGCTTCAGATATCACTATTATATCTAGATCACTTTCATCATGCATATCTCCTGATAATGCAGAACCGAACAATGCAATTGAATCAACCCTGATTCCACTATTAATCAGTGATTCTTTAAGATAATGAATGATCTCATTTATTGCTGTTTGATCCATATTTGTGTTTCTTTTGTAAGGTTCAGAATCTCTTCTGTCCTTTTTTTGTGTAAGCTTCGAATAATTTTCGTAAATCCTCCGGATATCTTGTCGGGACGGAAATCTTATTTTAAGTAAATACAAACTCATAGGAGGCATCATTCATTTGTAGTCCAAGTTTCTCCACAAAAAATATTAAACTGTGCGATTTGGGAGGGTATTCACCGGTTTGTTTCACCAGAAGTCCTTTGAGAGCTTTTTCAAGACTGAGATGGCACATGAAAATACAATAAATATAACGGCCAGATTTGAACATATCAACTGCTGTCTCAAGATCATAATCAGATTGAAAAAGCCATTCTTCGTATTTCTTGACATCTGTCATATCACAAATTTAACAAAGATTTCAAGAAAGTTTTTGATAATTCAATATCCTTACTCAATTGACCTGTTCTAAGCTCCGCTTTGATGTTCATCAAAGATTATTAGTTTTTGCAGATCCTCTTCGTGGTGGTTCGACAATTGTCCCCTTGCCTCCACTACAGGTGACAACCACAGACGTGAGGTGAGTATTTTATTATCCTCTGTCACTTACAGGGTACATGTACCGGGTGAACAGGATTCCATGATAACAACGGGAATTTGTTCAGAAGCCTTGCGGCAGTTAGACAAAGCTAATTCCAGCGGACCCAGAAGTATTGAATCAAGCTTGTCCCTTAATTCATGAATATTTTTTTCCAGGGTTTCAATTAGATGCATGGGTATCAGGACTGATTTTTTTCACAGGAGTAATTTATCGGCTGTATTAGGTAAACCAGCCAGGCATTTTCCATTGCAGTAAAGATACACAAGACACCTGTTAAAATACTTGAATTACAGGGATTTGCTGGTGCAATAAAAGTTAAATACAGTTTCATATAAGCTGAACCCTGGAAATTAATCATACTCCGATTATAATATATTATCTTTGACAGCTTAAAGGCATATTTTCGAATCCTGCTGCAAAGGCAAATTCAATAATCATTGAATCCTGCGAGCACAATCCCCGCTGCTTGCGGCGGGGTTAGCGAGCGCAATAGAATATTATATTAAAGGATCGAAGATTCCTCGCCACTTGCGGCGAGGAGCTTCAATACAAACACTTCAGATTTCTTTTAACTGCTTTTCAATAATTTCCAGCATAATAAACTATAAATATAAAATCATGAAAAGAACGCTTGTTTTGGTATTCATTGTTTTCGGCTTCATAATTCAGGGTATCAGTCAGAATCAAAAACCAGTTTTTGTATCGAATACGACATTGGCATTCGATAGATTTATTTCCGGAGTAAGGTATGCAGAGATAATGCTGTCGGCGCCTAACCAGGAGCAGGTTGACAAGAGAGAGGGAATAGCAGGCTTTTATTTTTTAGCCCAAAAATACCTGAAGCAATTAGGATTTGAATATGTGGCACTTACTTCTGAAGAAAAAACAGAATTGGAGGTATCCATACAATCATATTGTGAATTTACTTCTGTAAATTTTAGCGGGGATATTGATAAAAAATCCATTTCA